>JBFYPP010000023.1:0-16222 GCA_041303255.1 Chitinophagia bacterium
ACTAGTCTTATTTTACTCTTTATTGGGAGAGCCAGCATCAAGCATATTGCTGGTGTAGTTTTAATTGCTGCTGTTCCTTTGTTAATGTTGATTGGTTTTGCTAAAATGTATTACAACGAAGCGGAAGCCAAGGCCTTGCCTATGCCTTCCTATTTAACCAAGGGAAGGGTTGAGACCTGGGTTAAGCGTGTACAAAATTTCATGTATGCAGATAAGGAGGAATCATCTTATCAAGTACAACAGGCTAAAATTGCCATTGCTAAAGGCAGCTGGGTTGGATTGGGTCCGGGTAATAGCGAGGCAAGAAATTTTTTACCACATCCTTATTCTGATTTTATTTATTCAATCATTATTGAAGAGTATGGCTTAGTAGGGGGTGCGGTTATTTTGTTAATCTATCTGCTGTTTCTATACAGATGTATTCGAATAGTAAAGAACTGTCCATATGCCTTTGGCGCTTTTCTCGCACTGGCACTCAGCTTCACCCTCGTAATTCAAGCATTGGCAAACATGGCAGTGAACGTAAATTTATTTCCAGTAACTGGCGTAACTCTACCGTTGGTGAGTATGGGGGGAAGTTCATTTCTTTTTACTTGTTTATCTATAGGTATCATTTTAAGTGTTGCACGAAATGTAGAAATATTAGAAGGTAAAGCAGAACCACAAACAACTGAAACAGCAAGTAACGCATGAAATTGAATAGAATCATCATAGCAGGCGGAGGCACAGGAGGACATATCTTCCCTGCCATTGCTGTAGCCAATGCGCTACAAAAGATGGTTCCATCAATTGAGGTACTGTTTGTGGGTGCCAAGGGGAAAATGGAAATGGAAAAAGTGCCACAGGCAGGTTATAAAATAGAAGGACTTGATATTGCAGGATTTAACAGAAATCAATTGCTGGCAAACTGGCAACTTCCTTTCAAATTGTTGAAAAGTTTTTTACAGGTACGTCGCATTTTCAAAACCTTCCAACCCGATGCCGCTTTTGGTGTAGGTGGATATTCCAGTTTTCCTGTATTGCGCTATGCACAACAACAAGGGGTGCCCACATTTTTGCACGAAGCAAATTCATTTGCGGGGAAGTCGAATTTACTCCTTGGCAAAAAAGCAAATTTGGTAATGGTTGGAACAGATGGTATGGAGAAGTTTTTTGGTAGTGAAAAACTCATAAACACAGGGAATCCAGTTAGAAGAGAGATAGCAGATTCAACCGTATTGCCAGAAGAAGCTTTTGAATTTTTTGGTTTGAAAGAAGGTAAAGCGACAGTCTTGGTAATTGGAGGAAGTCTTGGTGCAAGAAGTATTAATGCTGCCATGGCCAGAGGAATACACAAACTTATCGATGCAGGTATTCAAGTAATATGGCAAACTGGTAAAGGAAATCTTGCACCTGTTTCTGATGCAATACGAAATAGAAAAGAAATGTGTATCACTGAATTTATTACTAAAATGAATTATGCCTACAAGGCTGCTGATGTGGTCGTATCCAGAGCTGGAGCTATAGCGCTTGCTGAAATCTGTGTTTGTGGTAAACCTTCTGTCCTGGTGCCCTTACCACTTGCTGCCGAAGACCACCAAACGGTAAATGCGCAATTGTTGGTAGAACAGGGTGCAGCATGCATGGTGAGTGATAAAGATGCTGAAACAACATTGGTAGATACGGTAATGCAACTGGTAAGTGATAAGCAAAAATGTCTTGCATTTGGTGCCGCTGCTTCTAGGATGGGAAAAAGAAATGCAGATCAGCATATTGCAGAATTAATTCTAAAAACTGTAGAAGAACTAAATGGTTGATTTGATCAACATACAAGATATTCAAAAGGCCTATTTCATTGGAATAGGCGGCATAGGCATGAGTGCTATTGCTCGATATTTTAAGAGCAGAGGTGCATCTGTTTCTGGCTATGATAAAACACCTACTTCCTTAACAGACCAGTTGAGTGCAGAAGGAATTGATGTACATTTTACCGATGATGTTGCGCTGTTTCCTCAAGATGCTGATCTTGTGGTATATACTCCAGCAATCCCTGCGGATAGTGCTATTTTAAATTGGTGTAAATCAAATAAGATCAGTTTGCTTAAACGCAGCGATGTACTTCAAATCATATCAAAAGATACCTACAACATTTGTGTTGCTGGCACACATGGCAAAACAACCACCAGTACCATGGTTGCCCATTTGCTGCGTGATTCAGGATTTGGCTGTAATGCATTTTTAGGAGGCATTGCCTCTAATTATCAAACTAATTTTTGGAGTGACCCCAATCCTGTTGCAGTAATTGAAGCAGATGAATATGATAGGAGTTTTCTCAAGTTGTATCCCAACGTGATTTCAATATCGGCCATGGATCCTGATCACCTGGATATTTACCATACGGCGAAAGAAATGGAGGATGCATTTGTGCAATTCACTTCAAATCTTAAACCTGGTGGATTACTACTTGCAAAAAAAGGAATTCAACGAGAAGCTGAACTGAAGGGTAATCCACATCACTCTTACCACCTTACTGATGAGTTAGCGGATATACATACAAGCAATTTAGTTATAAAAGAAGGGGGATATGTTTTTGATGCGGTTGGTCCAGATTGGGAAATTAAATCCATTGAGCTGAGGATGGGAGGAATGCACAATGTAGAAAACAGTCTGGTTGCTATAGCAGTTGCAAAACATTTGGGAATCAACGAGGAGTTGATCAGAAAGGCATTGGCAAACTTCATGGGAGTAAAACGAAGATTTGAATATATAATTCAATCTGAGGGTGTTGTATTTATAGACGACTATGCCCATCACCCAGAGGAACTAAGGGTGTTGATTGCTGGTGCTAAAGCCATGTTTCCAAATCGAAAATGCACGTTGGTGTTTCAGCCACATTTGTTTTCGCGTACAAGAGACCTTGTAGACGGTTTTGCTGAGGTGCTTGGGTTGGTAGAACAGGTTATTTTATTGCCGATCTATCCTGCGCGCGAACTTCCAATTGATGGCATTACAAGTGCATGGTTAGCAAATCAGGTGAAGTCGGGCGTTACCCTACTGGAAAAAGATGAGCTAGAAAACTACCTAGTTCAGTTGAAACCAGAATTGCTTATTACGGCTGGTGCAGGAGATATTGACAAATTAGTAGAACCGATTAAACAAGCATTGTTGAATTCATGAAGATCAACAAGAAAACCATATTGAACGTGTTGGTAATTCTATTATGGGTATCCATAGGATCTGGTATGGTTGTACTACTTGTAAGTGCAGTTAAAAAGGAGCAGTCCAAATTGTGCAAAGAAGTAATTGTAGAATTCAAAGATGATCTACCATTTAGGATGTTGGATGAAACTGAAATAGAGTATACGCTTTGGCCAGCAGCCAGAAACAACAATCCAGTTGGTAAGCAACTGGTACATCTAGACCTTTTCTCTCTAGAAAAACAATTAGAAAAGAATCCTTGGATACTGGATGCTGATTTATACATCGATCAATTAAATAAACTGCATTTACGCGTGGAACAGCGTAATCCTGTGGCAAGACTCTTTACTCCTGAGGGAAATTCTTTTTATATAGACGAGAAATATGCCTTGCTTCCTGTGAAACTTTCTGATGTAATTTCTTTACCCGTTTTCACTAATTTTTATATAAACCCTTCACTAAAAACTGCTTCGGATTCTATTTTGTTGAGAAGAATTGTTGGTCTTTCAAAATATATAAAGTCAGATTCATTTTGGATGGCACAAGTTGAACAGGTGAATATCAATTCCAATCAAACATTTGAAGTGACAACGCAGATGGGTGATCAACTTGTGCAACTTGGTGTAAGGAGTGATTGGCAAAAACTATTTTCTAAATTAATGATATTGTACGGGAGGATGAGTGCAGAAGGAAATTGGTCAAAGTATACTCAAATTGATTTGCAGTATAAAGACCAGGCTGTGTGCATTAAGCGAGAATCAAACTATAGGATAGTAGACAGCATTGCTGTAGTAGATACAACTTTGAAGACCCCAATAAACACGCAAAAAAACCCAGTAAATAAAACGTTATGACACAGGAACAACCCATCATTGTAGGGCTTGACATTGGAACCACCAAAATTGCTGCAATCGCAGGCAGAAAAAATGAGTTTGGTAAACTTGAGATTCTTGGTTTTGGGCTCGCCAACAGCAATGGCGTCCAACACGGTATGGTCTTGAATATTGACCAAACGATCAAGGCAATTGAAACTGCTTTAAAAAATTGTTATGCTTCAAATCCCGGACTTGAAATTAATGAAGTCTATGTGGGTATTGCAGGGCATCACATTAAAAGTCTCCAAACACGGGGAGATATTGTAAGACGCTCTACCGAAGACGAAATAAAGCAATTTGAAATTGATCAATTAATTGCTGATCAATACAAAACATATATTCCGGCTGGTGATCAGATTATCGATGTAATTCCTCAGGAATTTACAGTAGATAATCACCAGAACATTTCAGATCCAATTGGTTACACTGGGGTAAAAGTTGGAGCAAATTTTCATATCATCACTGGAGATCGAAATGCAATCCGCAATATCAATAGAAGTGTTGAAAAAGCAGGATTGCGTGTGAAAGATCTTATGCTTCAACCATTGGCATCTTCTGCCGCTGTAATGAGTGAACAAGATATTGAAGCCGGTATTGCGATTTTGGATATTGGAGGTGGAACAACCGATTTGGCTGTTTTTTATGAAGGCATCTTGAAGCATACTGCCGTTATTCCTTTTGGTGGTGAAAACATTACCAATGATATAAAAATGGGACTGGGTGTGCTGAAAACCCAAGCTGAATTGATGAAGATACAGTATGGTAGTGCTTTGTCTGATGCTGCCCAAGCCAATGCATTTATAAAAATTCCCGGATTACGGGGCTTGCCATCTAGGGAAATCAGTGTAAAAAATCTCGCATCAATCATACAAGCAAGAATGAGTGAGATACTTGCTTTTGTTACTTTCCACCTTAAACAAGTTGGACTGGATAATAAAATGTTGAATGGAGGTATCGTGCTTACAGGTGGCGGATCTCAGTTGAAACATTTGATACAACTTACAGAATATGCAACTGGACTCAATGCGCGTATCGGATTTCCTAATGAGCATTTGGCTGCTAACCATATTGCAGAATTAGAGAAACCCATGTATGCAACCTGTATTGGTTTGATTTTGAAGGGATACAATGTTTATGAAAACAACCAGAATAAATTATATCCGCATGCCAACACAACCGTACTTAAAAATGAGACGGTTGAAAATGTGGAGCAGGAAGAAGTAATTGTTCATGCGGTACCTACCAAAGGACGAAAAACCTTGTCTGATTTTATGAACACAATTAAAGATGGTCTAATAGATCTTTTCAAAGAAGAAGGCGATAAACAACTCTAAAATAACTTACTACAAAACCCATAATCCCATGACAATGTTACAATTCGATCTCCCAAAAGAGCAATCATCAATCATCAAAGTAATCGGTGTAGGTGGCGGTGGAAGCAACGCCGTTAATTACATGCATAGTCTAGGTATAGGCGGTGTAGACTTTGTTGTCTGCAACACCGATGCACAGTCGTTGGCTACAAGCAGCGTACCCAACAAGGTACAACTAGGTCCTTCACTTACCCAGGGATTGGGTGCTGGTGCTAATCCTGAAATTGGTCGTCAAGCAACGGAGGAAAGTCTTGATGAAATTCGTCGCATTCTTGAAGTCAATACCAAAATGGCGTTTGTTACAGCAGGTATGGGTGGCGGAACAGGCACAGGAGGTGCTCCAATTATTTCAAAAATCTGTAAGGATATGGGTATCCTTACCGTGGGTATAGTAACCACTCCTTTTTCTTATGAAGGAAAGAAAAGGGCGCTTCACGCACAAAACGGTATCAATCAACTAAAGGCGAATGTTGACACCTTATTGGTTATAAGTAATGATAAATTAAGGCATCAGTTCGGAAACCTAACCATGAGTGCGGCTTTGTCTACTGCCGATAATGTATTGGCAACCGCTGCTAAGTGTATTACCGATGTAATCAATACTACAGGTCAAATTAACGTAGATTTTGCCGATGTATGTACGGTGATGAGAAATGGTGGTGTAGCCATATTGGGAAGTGGCCGTGCTAAAGGTGAAAACAGATCTCAAATTGCAATTGAACAAGCCTTGAATTCCCCTTTGTTAAATGACAATGATATCAAAGGAGCAAAATGGATTCTTATCAACATCAACTCTCGCTCTGGTGATTCAGAATTTACGATGGATGAAGTAGAGACTATTCAAGAATACCTGCTTACACAGGCTGGTCCGGATGCTGATGTAATTCTTGGTTTGGGATATGATGAGTCTTTGGGGGATGAAATCAGCATTACCATTATCGCGACAGGATTTGAGCAAAAGTCTCCATTCGGTGAACAACCCAAGGAAGAAGTTAAACAAGAAGTGAAAGACGAGAGAATCATGTTCACTTTAGACATCACTCCTAAAGTACAACCTGAGCCTCTGGCAATTGTAGCACTAGAACCTGTTTTAGAAACAGTTGAAACCATTTTTAAGGAAGAAGTTGTTTTTGAAATACCTGTGGTTTCAGAATTAATACCTGTTGAATTGGTAGAAGAGCCAACATTGATTTTGGTTGATGAAACTGTGGAAGAACTGATTGCTGAACAAGAGCAAGAGGTTGTTGAATTGACTGACGAAGCACCGTTGGTTTTTGAACTGGATGTTGAAGCGAGCGTAGAACCCGTAAAAATAAGCTTTGAGGAAACTGTTGTTGCACAAGTAATGGAAAAGGAGGTGATTGCTCCTGAAGCGATAAGTCTAGCAACTCAAACGCCATTGGCGCAAGGCTTTTTGGTTAAACCAGCTCAAATTTATGTAAGTGAGCCTGCGCCTTTGCAGCAAGTGCAGGAGCAAAAAACTGAAATGCACAATCAAGCGCCTACGCAGATTGTTCAGCCTTTGGTTGAGATGCCAAAGTCTGAAAGCGAAGAGGAGGAACTCATTGAGTTGGTTTTTCACGAAGGAACAGTAACTGAAGAGCCTGTTCTGCTAAAAGAGGAAGTGATTGTTAAAGAAATTGAGGAATCCGCTCCTTTTGACGAAGCAGAAGCGCAACGCACAAGGGCAGCAGAGCGTTTGTATAAGTTGCGTAACCTCTCTTTTAATTTTAATTCTCAAGACCCTAACAATGAGTATGAAAGCATTCCTGCTTATGTGAGACATAATCTTCAGGTTCACAACACCACCTTAGCCTCTGTAGAAAAGTTTTACAGTAGCTATTCAGTAGGTAAAGATGAGAACAACATAACACAGATTAGTACAATAAACACATTCCTAGAAGGCAAGAAGCCCGATTAATGAAAAACCAAAAATGGCTTGCCTGCCCCGGTATTTACCGGGGCATTTTTTATGTGCTTATTGATAGGTGATATGTATTAATTTTGTAAAAATATATTTTATGCCAACGGTATTGATAACAGGCGGAACAGGAATGATTGGCACATCCCTAAGTAGGCACCTTCTCCATCAGGGTTATGATGTAATCATACTTTCTAGAAATCCAATAGAAACGGCTTCTGTATACAAGACTACCTACCAACAGAACAGCTTTCGTCCAAGTGGGAAAATATTTTATGCCAAGTGGGATACAGAGAAGATGGTAATCGACCATACAGCCTTGGCTCAGGCAGACTATATTGTTCACCTAGCAGGTGAAGGTGTGGCAAAGAGCAGATGGACAAAAAAAAGAAAGGAAGCAATTCGTCAGAGTAGGACTAAATCTAGTGAGTTGCTTTACCAATGTCTTTCTAAACAAACCAACAAAGTTAAATCTGTGATAAGCGCATCTGCTATTGGCTGGTATGGCCCGGATGCCGGAAAACCTTTTGTTGAAGAGGACCCTGCTGCCAATGATTTTTTGGGTACAACATGCAAGGCTTGGGAAGAGAGTATCGATAAAGTACAAACACTTGGGAAAAGGCTGGTGAAACTGCGTTTGGGAATCGCATTGAGTAATGAAGGCGGGGCCTTAGCCGAGTTTAAAAAGCCTGCTCGATTAGGTATTGCAGCTATTCTGGGATCTGGCAACCAAATGGTGAGTTGGGTGCATGTAGACGATTTATGTAGAGCATTCATACATGCAATCGAAAACCCAGAGATGGAAGGCGCATTTAACCTTACAGCTCCTCAACCATCAACCAACAAGGAACTTACACTTGCGATTGCGAAAGCAATGAACGGTGCTTTTTTTATTCCATTTAAAGTGCCAAGTGCTTTGCTTAAGCTGATGCTTGGAGAAATGAGTATAGAAGTGTTGAAGAGTACGACGGTAGAAAGTGTAAAATTGCAAAAAACTGGATTTACATTTATTTATTCCAATGTTCAATCAGCAATAAAACATTTGATTGGTTAAGCTAGCAACTCGACAAAGTAGTCCCATTTTCTGAAACTTCCAATCGATAAGTTGATCCTATAATTATAGCAACATTTTCTTTATCGTGACTGATTGGAAATCCAAATGAAATTGGGTATTTATAATCGCAAACCAAATCATGAATCAGCTGGTAAACTGGTTTCCCAAATGGCCTATCGGTATCTCTACTATCAGTAAATCCACCCACAACCAAACCCTTTAGTTTATTCAGTTTCCCTGCTCTCTTCAATTGCAAGAGCATGCGCTCAATATTATAACGTTGTTCTCCCACATCCTCAATAAAAAGAATTTTTCCACTGGTATTGATGTCTGCATTAGTGCCAATGGCATGAGCAAGTAAACTTAGGTTTCCGCCAACTACTTGAGCTCTTGATTTTCCAAATGAGTTGTAAATATGTGGTTGAGCAGAATAATGCACTGGTTTTCCCTCTATGCAATCTTTGAGTGATAAAGTATATCTATTCATTCCCTTGTCGTGGTTAAACGCATTTGCCATAGGGCCATGTATGCTTGCTATACTATGTTGTTCATGCAAATAAGAAAGCAGAATAGTGATATCGCTAAAACCAATAATCCATTTTGGATTTTTTTTAAATTTTTTCCAATCAATTTGGTCCAATAAATGGGTAGTACCGTATCCCCCTCTACCACATAGAATTGCCTTGATGGTAGGGTCATCCAACTGTTTTTGTACATCAGCCAGTCGTTCTTCAGCACTTCCTGAGAAATAGTGTTTTGATTTCCCCACAAGGGTTTTTCCTATAACTACTTTATATCCCCATTTTTTTAGGGTGGTTATACATGCCTTTGCTTTTGATAACTGCAAATAGCCAGCCGGACAAACTATGGCTATGGTATCGCCAGGTTTTAAGTAAGGGGGCATTTTCATCCTGTAAAATTAGGTGATGAGGTTGAAATTCTAGTGTGTCCCTTCATTACATTTGGTTATTTTTGCAAATACGAAACAACAAAATGAACCCAACACCCAAAAGATACTTAATTACATCAGCATTGCCTTATGCCAATGGTTTAAAACATATTGGACACCTGGCAGGAGCTTATATTCCCGCAGACATCTACGCACGTTATTTGCGATCCCAAAAAAGAGACGTTGTATTTGTGTGTGGAAGTGATGAACACGGCACTGCTATTCCCATTCAGGCAATGAAGGAGGGTACAACCCCTCAGGCAATCATAGACAAGTACCATCAAGCGATGAAAGAAGATTTTGCAGATCTCAAAATCAGCTTCGATGTTTACCACCGCACCTCAGATCCGCTTCACCATGAAACATCCAGTGAGTTTTTTACCTACTTACACGAACGTGGTGAATTGGAAACAAAAGAAACAGAACAGTTTTTTGACGAATCCTCTCAAACTTTTCTGGCAGATCGATTCATAAAAGGGACCTGTCCACATTGCAAAAGCGATAGGGCTTTTGGGGATCAATGCGAATCTTGCGGAACCACATTGAGTCCTGATGAATTGCTTAATCCTGTAAGTACCATTAGCGGCCATGCTCCAGTGAAAAAGAAGACTACACATTGGTACCTCCCTTTAGCAAAGCATGAGGCTTTTCTTAAAGAATGGATTATAGAAGAACATGGAAAAGATTGGAGACCTTCAGTAGTTGGGCAATGCAAAAGCTGGATTGATGGTGGATTGCAATCCAGGGCTGTTACAAGAGATTTGAATTGGGGAGTGAAAGTACCCCTGGCTGATGCAGAAGGTAAAGTTTTATATGTGTGGTTTGATGCCCCTATTGGATACATTTCTGCAACAAAGCAATGGGCATTAGACAACAACAAGGATTGGAAGCCCTATTGGTATAACAACGATACTCAGCTGGTTCATTTCATTGGTAAAGACAATATTGTTTTCCATTGTATCATATTTCCAGTGATGTTAAAACTTCATGGAAATATTTTGCCTACAAATGTTCCTGCAAATGAGTTTCTAAATTTGGAAGGTGATAAAATGAGTACCAGTCGAAATTGGAAGCTGGAGATGCGCGATTATATAGTAGACTTCGTAAAAAAAGAAAACGGCGGAGATCAGTGTGTAGATATGCTTCGTTATTACCTCACACAAATTGCACCGGAGAGTAAAGACAGTGAATTTACTTGGAAGGGATTTCAAGATGCTGTGAACAGTGAACTGGTTTCCATCTTTGGGAATTACGTAAACAGAACTTTTGTCCTCATGCATAAGCTCTGCAACGGGAAAGTTCCACAATTCCATGCACACTTGGCTGATGAAAAAGACAAACAAATTGAACTGGATATTCAAGAAGCAAAACAGAAAGTAGAGTTTGCATTAGAGCATTATAAATTTCGCGAAGGATTGTTTGATGTGATAGATTTGGCAAGAAAAGGAAATAAGTACATGCAGGAAAAAGAACCTTGGATTGTTGCCAAACAACTCGGAGATCATCCAGAAAAACAGGCATTGATTGACAATTGTCTTTTCAATTGTCTTCAGCTCACCGCCAATCTTGCTATTTTAATTCAGCCTTATTTGCCAGCTACATCAAAGAAAATGTGCTACATGATGAAGGTGGTTGAAAAAATATTGGATTGGGAAAATGCGGGCAGCATGAAGCTGTTGAGTGTAGGCTACACCTTACGTGAGCCTCAGCTACTGTTTAGAAAAATAGAGGATGAGGAAATTGCAATGCAATTAGAAAAACTTAAAAATGGAGTAATGATAGAGCCTGAAAATATTGAACCTGTGAAAGAAGAGAAGAAAGAAATGCAACTTAAATCTGAAATCCAGTTTGATGATTTCGGAAAAATTGATCTTCGTACAGGGACCATAACCGCTGCACAAAAAGTGCCCAAAGCAGACAAGTTGCTTCAACTCGAAGTAGATCTTGGTTTTGAAAAGAGAACCATATTGTCAGGCATCGCTATGCATTTTCAGCCAGAAGAAATTCTTGGAAAACAAGTAGTAGTGGTAGCCAACCTCGCTCCCCGTAAAATGCGTGGCATCGATAGCAATGGGATGATATTGATGGCAGAAGATGAACATGGAAAACTACACTTCGTCCAACCTGAAAATAGAATTTCAGGAGGCGCCAAGGTTTCATGATTTTTTCATAAAGCTTGTGTACCTTACATATGCTAAAGTTACAAACTTATGAAACCTCAAATCAAGAAAGTAGCCGTATTGGGTAGTGGTGTAATGGGATCAAGAATTGCCTGTCATTTCGCGGGTATTGGAATTCCTGTTCTATTGATGGACATCGTTTCTCCCGATGCCAAGCCGGAAGCACAGAAAGCCGAGAAAAACAAACTGGTGAATACTGCATTGCAAAATGCGATCAAATCAAACCCATCTCCCGTTTATACAAAAGATGTTGTAAAAAAAATTACGACAGGCAATTTTGATGACGATCTTTCTCAAATTGCTTCGTGTGATTGGATAGTTGAAGTAGTTGTTGAACGGTTAGAGATCAAACAGCAATTGTTTGAAAAAGTAGAGAAATATAGAAAACCTGGAACCATCATTACCTCTAATACCTCAGGTATCCCCATCCACATGATGGCGGCAGGTAGATCAGAGGATTTTCAAAAGCATTTTTGTGGGGCTCACTTTTTTAATCCTCCAAGGTACTTGAGGTTGCTGGAAATTATCCCAACACCACAGACAGAAAAATGGGTGGTTGATTTTCTGATGCAGTATGGTGATTTATACCTTGGAAAAACGACTGTACTTTGTAAGGATACACCTGGATTCATCGCCAACCGCATCGGTATTTTTGGAATCATGTCACTATTGGGAACCAAAGAAAAAATGGGTTTTTCTATTGACGAAGTAGAGGCATTAACTGGTCCAATTATTGGTCGTCCTAAATCAGCAACCTTCAGAACGGCAGATGTTGTAGGCATCGATACCATGATACATGTTGCAAAGGGACTTTATGATAATTGTCTAGATGATGAAGCAAGAGATCAATTTAAAATTCCTGCTTGGCTAAATAAGCTTGCAGAGAACAAGTGGTTAGGAGATAAAACGGGACAAGGATTTTTTAAAAAAACAAAGAATGCAGCAGGAGAGAAAGAGATTCTGACTTTGGATTTAGAGACGATGGAATATGGACCTAGAAAGAAACCCAAATTTGCTGCTATTGAAGCTGCAAAGCCCATTGATGACCTGCATACAAGATTGAAAATGTTATTTAATTCTCCCGATAAAGCTGGAGAGTTTTACAGGTTGTTTCACTATAACCTCTTTTCTTATATTTCAAATAGGGTTCCAGAAATTTCAGATTCTTTGCACAGCATTGATAATGCAATGATGACGGGATTTGGTTGGGAAATCGGGGCCTTTGAATCATGGGATTTGTTGGGTGTTGAGAAGACCGTTGCAGATATGAAGAAAGCCGGACATAAGGTGGCTGGATGGGTAGATGAAATGCTTGAAGCGGGGTATAAGTCTTTTTTCACCATCAAGGAAGGTAAGCGATTGGTGTATTCTCCAATTACCAAATCGCTGGAATCTGTTTATGCACCCGGACAAGAAAATGCTTTCATTGTAATGAAACATTTTGAGGGACAAACAGTTTGGAAAAACAGTGCATGTCGAACCTATCATTTAGGCGATGAGGTGTTGGGCTTAGAGTGGTATACCAAAATGGGCAGTATTGGTGGCGAAGTGTTAGAAGGCATACAAAGAAGTATTTCACTTGCAGAGGATAAATACAAAGGGTTGGTCATTGCAAATGAAGGAAATAACTTTTCGGCTGGTGCGAATGTGGGAATGATATTTATGTTGGCCATTGAACAGGAATACGATGAAATGGATATGGCTATTCGTATGTTCCAGAATAGCATGATGCGTGCCAGATACTCATCTATACCTGTTGTGGTTGCACCACATTCATTGTCACTTGGAGGTGCCTGTGAATTGAGCTTGCATTCGGATAAAATATGTGCTGCGGCTGAAACCTATATTGGCTTGGTAGAGCTTGGTATTGGTGTAATACCGGGTGGCGGTGGTACAAAAGAGTTTGTTTTACGTGCAGCAGATGAAATGCACGAAGATGAACCAGAAACCATTACGTTAAAAAATAGGTTCATCAATATTGCCACAGCAAAAGTGGCAACATCTGCAGCAGAAGGTTTCCAAATAGGAGTCCTGCGCAAGGGGTTGGATGAAATTGTGATGAACCAAGGCAGAAGAATTAGCGAAGCAAAGCGTTCTGTAATTGAGATGTACAACAGTGGCTATGTAATGCCACAGCAAAGAACGGATATCAAGGTATTGGGAAGAACGGGTCTTGGCGCATTATTGGCTGGTATACATGTGATGAAAGAAGGAGGGTATGCTACTGACCACGATGCATTTGTCGCAAAAAAACTTGCTTATGTAATGTGTGGTGGTGATCTTAGCGAACCTACACTTGTGTCTGAACAATATCTGCTGGATTTAGAAAGAGAGGCTTTCTTGAGTCTGTGTGGAGAAAAGAAAACGCTTGAAAGAATTCAGTCGGTCTTAAAGAGTGGAAGACCTATCAGAAATTAATTTTTAGCGTTTAATTGGCACTAGATTTTATGAATGGTAAATCAAATACTCAATTTAGATTTACCTTGTAAGAAATTCTATCATGTCTGTTTTACAGATACATAATTTATCAAAGTCTTACGGTAAGATTAAGGCATTGAATGATGTTTCATTCAATATCCCAAAAGGTTCCGTATTTGGGCTTTTAGGTCCCAATGGAAGCGGAAAGACAACATTGCTCAGTATTGTTTTAGATATTCTTGGGGCCGATGCTGGAAGCTATTCCTGGTTTGGCGAGCCCTCAACTTTTGTTCACCGCAAAAGAATTGGGTCCTTATTGGAAACACCCAATTTTTACCATTATCTCTCTGCAGTTCAAAATCTGAAAGTCACCCAAGCAATTAGTCAGCGTGGTAATGACGCAGCAATTGATGATGTATTGAAAAAAGTGAATTTATACGAAAGAAGAAATTCTAAGTTCAGTACATATAGTTTAGGAATGAAACAAAGATTGGCTATTGCTGCAAGTTTGTTAGGTGAGCCTGAAGTTTTGTTACTTGACGAACCTACTAATGGATTAGATCCTGTAGGTATTGCAGAGATTCGTGAATTAATAAAATCACTGGCTGCAGCCGGTCATACTGTTATCATGGCCAGTCATTTGTTAGACGAGGTTGAGAAAATTTGTGATCATGTTGCAATTTTGAAATATGGGAAGCTGATTGCATCTGGAACTGTTGCTTCAGTATTGGCAGATGAAGATTGTTACTTGCTGAATGCAACAAATCAGGAGAGTTTAATTGGGTTGCTAAAATCATTGCCTGGTGTAAGTCGACTTGCTGTTACAAATGAAGGTATTGAGTGTTATATAAGAGATGAAAGTCTAAATGCTGAAGACATCAATAATTATTGTTTTCAACATCAAATTGTATTGAATCAATTAACTGCCAAAAAGAAAAGGCTGGAAGAAAAATTCTTTGAACTTACCAGTCAATCATAATTATATAAAATGGCTAAATTTCAAAATATCATTAGAACAGAGTGGCTGAAGCTTAAAAATTATTTGGCATTTTGGTTGTTATTGTTGGCTACTGCTGTTTCTTATCCTGGAATAAATGCAATCGTTTATTTTGGTTATGATGAAAGCACGAAGCCAAAGAATCAAAGTGGGCAATTGCTTAAGATGCTTTTGGGTAATCCATTTCATTTTCCTGAAGTGTACCATACTACAGCTTATCTGAGCTCTTTCTTTACTTTTATTCCAGCTATTGTAGTGATCATGCTCATTACCAATGAGTATCAGTTCAAAACACATCGTCAGAATATTATAGATGGTTGGCAAAAGCAAACATTTGTTTGGGGAAAATTTATCAGTGTCTTACTGGTTTCAATTTTCGTCACCTTGTTCTTTTTTGCAGTTGCAACTGGAATTGGTTTTATAGCTACGCCAGATATTTCCACAGTCTCTTTGTTTACTAAAGGGAAGTATATCGGTTTGTTTTTTCTCCAGATATTTACTCAGCTGTCTTTTGCATTTTTACTTGGAATCTTGGTGCGTAAGGCATTTATTGCTTATGGGCTCTTTATATTTTATGGCATGATTGTGGAAAACATTGCTGCAGCAGTTTTCAAATTAAAAGCACAAAAATTTGGCTTTGATTATGGACAATTTTTGCCTCTGGAAATTTCAGACAGACTTATTCCAATCCCTGCCTTTATAGGTAGGTTGAATGAGGCTGATTATAAGGTTGCATTGGCTGCAGTTGATAAACACATCATTTATTCTTTGGTATTTTTATTACTTACTTGGGTATTGTCATTTTACATATTTAAAAAAAGGGATCTCTAATGAAACTGTTGATTAGTAGCTTAATGTGTTTAATTATAATATTCAATGCTTCGGTAAATGGACAGCATGCTTCTTCAATAAAGACCGCAGCTCTTGATATGGGTAATGCACTGGCGCAGAAGAATAGTAAAAAATTTATTGGCTATATGCATCCTGTGATGCTTGAACTGGCAGGAGGAGAAGAACAATTGCGTATGATTTCAGATTCTGCTTTAAAAGTATTTGAGCAATTTGGAGGGCGAGTTTCTAAAATAAGTTTTGGAAATCCTGTTGAAGTGGTGAATCACAAAAAGATGCTTCAGTCAGTTATTCCGCAAACACTAACATTAACTTCATTTATTGGGGATGTTGAGTTATCAACCAGCTTGATTGCTATTTCAGAGGATGGCGGCAAAAACTGGAAATTTATTGATACTAACCTGTTCAGTCTCAAAGAAATAAAATCTG
>JBFYPP010000024.1:0-16144 GCA_041303255.1 Chitinophagia bacterium
AACTGGAAAGATTTCTACTTTGGTCCCGCTTGTTAACACACCCATCTCCTTGTTAAGATCAAGGGGGCATTTTTTATTGTTTTCAGTCACCCAACAGAATAAGAATGAATTTTGGAAACACGATTTACATACCGGCTTGAGTTCTGTAATGGTTTCTTCGGCTACTGGTTCATATGCTGGAGATATTCATCCCGGTGGTCAAAAAATTGTCTTTACCCAACCCACTGCAGAGGGTGAACAGGTCTATCAAACTTCAATGAATCCCAATTCAGTTGATTCAGATCTCAAAAAAGCTGAATTGGTATACCCCGTGCATTATGCATTTCCAAAAAGTGAAATTGCGTTAAGCGATAGTTTTTACGCAAAGAAATATAAAACGGGTAAAGGGCTCTTGAATATTCACAGTTGGCGTCCTTTCTATGAACAACCAGATTGGAGTTTTACGTTATATGGGGAGAATGTATTGAACACATTTCAATCTTCTTATGATTACACCTACAATGAAAATGAAGGTTCGCATAAAGTAGGGGCTAACCTTGCGTATGGAGGATGGTATCCATGGGTGACTGGTGCAACTAGCTATACTATCAATAGAACTTTCAACGACCAAACAAGAACATATCAATGGAATGAATGGAACGGAAATATCGGATTACGTTTACCGTTTAATTTTACTTATGGTAAGCTCTATAAAAGATTGGATCTGTCTGCAACTTTAAACGGACAAATGGTGGATTACCAAGCAAAATCAATTCCTCAACCACAAGACAGATTTCTAGGTTTTGTGCAACAACAAATGACTTGGTCGATGCAAAGTCAGCAAGCAGTACAACAGATTTTTCCAAGATTTGCATTTGTTGTTAGAGCTCAAAATAAAATGACCATTGGCAATACCAAGGCCAATCAGTTGTTTGTAACTGGACAATTATACTTACCCGGTGCAATGAAAACACATTCATTGGTTCTAGGTGCTTCTTACCAAAGGAGGGATACCTTAAGACAATACATTTTTAATAATGGATTTGCTTTGTCGAGAGGGTATTCTGCTTTTGATTTTCCGCGTATGTGGAAATGGAATGTCAATTATCATTTCCCTATTGTATATCCTGATTTTGGGTTGGCGAATATTGTGTATTTCCAAAGGGTTCGCGCAAATGTATTTTATGATGATACTTACTTGAAGAGTTTAAGGACTGGTAGAATAACAAACTTAAGAAGTGCAGGGACAGAAATCTATTTTGATACGAAATGGTGGAATCAGCAGTCGGTCAGCTTCGGAGTTCGTTATAGTCGACTTCTAGATAGTAGACTGGTAAACCCAAATTTGAATCCTAATGTATGGGAGTTTATACTACCGCTCAATTTGTTGCCAAATTGAGCGGGGTATAGATTAGTTGATTAGATGTGAATGAAAAGTTCTTCGTTAGCTCTTCTCACTTTAGGAGCTTTTGATAAAAAATCTTTTTCTTCATCACGATAGCCCAATGCAAGAAGACAAACAGAGGTCAATCCCTTTTCTTTTAAGCCCAAAACTTCATCAACTCCAGCTGGTACAAATCCCTCCATAGGGGTAGAATCAACGCCTTCAATTGCTGCAGCTGTGAGACCGAAGCCAAGTGCAATATAGACTTGCTTCTCGGCCCAAATTAATAGATCCTCTATAGAACTGTTGTTTATTTTTCCTTTTACATTTGATGCAAATCCGCTTAAGGAATCAACCGTTACATTTCTTTTCGCTGCTATGTCGGCCATGTATTTATCTACCTGACCTTCATTGAAGTTGGTCCATGCAGCAAAAACAACCACAACAGATCCCTCAACAATTTGAGGTTGTTTGTAGCAATGTGGTAATAATTTTTCTCTAGTTTCTTTGTCTTTAATTACAAGAATAGAGTAGGGTGTGAATCCCAATGAACTTGGCGCCAACCTAATTGCTTCCAAGATGGTATTTAATTTTTCATCAGGTATATCATTCCCATTCATTCTTTTGGTTGCATACCGCCATTCTAACGCTTTCAGTAAACTTGTAGACTCCATATTCAGTGTTTGAACATTAAAATTAAATAAATAAAGTTAAATGACTAAATTTCTTTTCAGATTTTTCTTATATTTGCAACCCGTTTGGGAGTTTAGCTCAGCTGGTTTAGAGCATCTGCCTTACAAGCAGAGGGTCGGCGGTTCGATCCCGTCAACTCCCACAAAGCCACCACATTATGGTGGCTTTTTCTTTTGTGTCAACGTTGTACAATCCCTTTTGTTCAAAGCGGTGAAGATTTTCCCTTTGTTTGTTAATTCTTTATCTTCAAACAAACAATTGAAGATGAAAAAAGCTATAGGATTGATTTACTTCTTGCTCGTATCTTTTTCTTTATTTGCCCAAGAAGCTGGAACATATCAATTACCTCCAAAAGAAATCATGGATTTGGTATTGGCTGATCCTGCACCAACAATTAGTGTGGATGGCAAGGCCAAAATGATGTTGTTGATGGGAAGAAGTTCCTATCCAGAAGTAGAGGAATTAGGACAGACTGAAATGAAGTTGGCGGGATTGAGGTTAAACCCGAATAATTTTTCACCAACGCGTCAGAACTACATCAAGTCTTTGAAACTAAAAGAGGTGAAAACTGGGAAGGAAATCAAGATCAATGGCCTCCCTGCAAATTTGAATGCGCTTAATCCGACTTGGAATCCTGCTGAATCAAAAATTGCTTTTTTTAGTGTTACGGGTACTGGCGTTGATGTCTACGTGATCGAGGTAGCAACAGCACAAGCTAAGAAAATCAATACTTCAAAAGCGAACCTTGTTTTGGGTAGCAGTTTGATTTGGATGGATGATGCAACGGTGATGTATAAGTCGAATGTGAACAGTGCTGCTGCGCTTAAATCTCGACCCATCACACCAAAAGGTCCAACTATTCAAGAGAACCTTGGAAAAGTGGCGCCTAGCGTTACCTATCAAGATTTAATTAAATCGCCTTACGACGAATATGTCTTTGAATTTTTGGCAACAACACAATTGGTAAAAAACACCAATGGGGTAGAGGCAAAAATATCATCAGCTGCTATCTATAGTTCACTTTCTTTATCGCCTGATAAGAAATACATTCTTGCAAGAACAATTCGTAAGCCATTTTCTTATTTGGTTACAGCTGGCGGATTTGCGGCTGATGTTAATGTGGTATCGACTGATGGAAAAATAAGAAAGTTAGTTATGCAATTGCCCTCCTCTGAGGGAACACCAAGTGGATATGATAATGTTCAAAATGCTGCAAGGTCATTCCAGTGGAAAGATGACGAACCATCAACTTTAGTTTATGCTATGCCATTGGATAGTGGCTTAATGAAGAAGCAAGTCCCTTTTCATGATGCTGTATATGCCTTGAGTGCTCCTTTTGCTGGAGAAGCCAAAGAGTTGTTTAAAACCAAAGGAAGATTTTCTAATGTTGCCTGGGGAAATGAACAAGTAGCATTGGTGACTGAAGTGCTTCGGTCAAAACAATTGTATACCATCAGTAAATACAGTCAGGTACAAAACAGTTTAGAAACGCTTATTGAGAGAAGTCTTACTGATCAATACAGTAACCTTGGTAATCCTGTTACCAGAAAGAATAAATTCGGAAGAGAGGTAATTGCTTTGGTGGACAATGGACAAGCTGTGTTGATGAACAATACCTCGGGTTCATCGCCTAAAGGTGATTTACCATTTTTGTCGACTTTCAATCTTCAAACAAAAGTCAATACCATCATTTGGAGAAGCAACCAAGATTGTTTCGAATTTGTTGCTGATGTATTGGATGCGGATAAATTGTTAGTGGTTACAAGAAAGGAGACTGAAGTTGAATTTCCGAATTATCATTTGAAGTCGTTGAAAGAAAATTCTTCTGCCGCTATCACCTCATTTGCTAACCCTTATGCGTCAATGGTTGGGGTTACAAAAGAGAAAATAAAGTACAAGAGAAAAGATGGGGTTGATTTGACGGGTGATCTTTATTTACCCAAGGGATATAACAAAGAGAAGGATGGTCTTTTGCCTACTTTGCTTTGGGCATACCCAAGAGAATTTACCAATGCGGCTGATGCAAGTCAGATTAGGGGTAACCAACACCGGTTTACCATGTTGAGTTGGGGTTCTCCTATATTTTATGTTACACAGGGATATGCAATTCTTGATAATGCTGAAATGCCTATTGTTGCTACATCACAAGACAAAAAACCCAATGATGATTTTGTCAATCAGTTGAAATTGAATGCAGCTGCTGCAATTGATAAGCTGGTTGAAATGGGGGTAAGTGATCGAAATAGGTTTGCTGTAGGTGGTCACAGTTACGGGGCGTTCATGACTGCCAACTTATTGGCACATACTACTGGATTGTTTAAAGCAGGTATAGCGAGAAGTGGAGCGTATAATAGAACCCTTACGCCTTTTGGTTTCCAAAATGAAGAGCGTACTTTATGGCAGGCTCCAGATCTTTATTTAGGGATGAGTCCATTTATGTATGCCGACAAAATCAAAACACCCATTTTATTGACCCATGGTGAAATGGACGACAATACAGGAACCTATCCCATCAATAGTGAACGTTTGTATGCTGCGATAAAAGGCCATGGCGGGACTGTCCGCTTTGTTTATCTTCCTTACGAAGCACATGGATACCGTGGTAAAGAAAATGTTCTTCATCTGCTTTATGAACAGGGAAGATGGTTGGATAAATATGTAGGAAGTAAGAATAATGTTAAATAAATGATTAATTTGTAGGTTATAATTTTTTAAATGATTTGCCATGAGTGAAATATCCCGTCAAGAGTTTTTAAAAATGACAGCTACTGCTGGTGCAGCGCTTTTATTATCTTCTTTGGAAACATTTGCAAAAGAGAACAACGCTACAAAGTTGCGTGTTGCAGTAATTGGTTGCGGAAGTGTGAGTAACAGGTACATACCGCATTTGCAGAGTTCAGCTTTGATAGATGTAGTGAGTTTGTGCGATATCAAACCTGAAAGAGCAATAGCGCAAAAAAAGCAATACAATGTAAATGCTGAAACCTATCCAAATATTGATGCCCTGTTAAAAGGTGTTCCTTTTGACATGATGGTTACGCTCACAGATATGCAATTGCATGGTGAGTTGAATAAGAAGGCATTGATGGCAGGTAAGCATGTGTGGAGTGAGAAGCCAATGGCAAATACCTATGCTGATGGCAAGGCTTTATTGGAATTGGCAAAGAGTAAAAATCTTCGCCTATGGGGAGCACCTGCCGTTGTGAATAGTCCACAGTTTGCTTTCATGGCCAAATGTATTCAAGAAGGTAAACTTGGACGACTTGCCAGTGCACATGGACAGTACGGTCATACTGGTCCGGGTTGGTCTTCTTTCTTCTATGAAAAAGGGGGTGGTAGCATGCCAGATTTAGGTGTATACAATATTGCTACACTTACCGGATTACTTGGTCCAGCATTATCCATTATGGCCATGACCAGTATTGTCAATCCAGAGAGAATGATTGATGAAAAAGGGTTGGTTAAAGTGGAAGCAGAAGACAATGCACATATTTTAATTGATCACGGAAAAGGAATAATTAGTCACGTGATGTGTGGCTTTAATTATTTTGATCCACATGGACATGAGGCAAAGGGTCAACAACTTCATTCTATTCAAATTTTTGGGGATAAAGGAAATTTGAGGCTAATTGGATATGATTGGGAAACCAATGGTGTTTATTTGGATGATTCATGGGACAATCCTGCAACCCTATATGAGAAGGAGCCTGGGGGTTATGTTTGGCAGGAAGGTGCCACAAAGGTTGGTGAATCAATACTGAGTAAAGCGGAGCCCAAAATCAATGTAGAGCATGCATTACACGTATTAGAGGTAATGGAAGCCGCCAGAAAATCATCCGCAACCGGTACTAAAGTCAAAATGCAATCCACTTTCAAGTATCCAATACTTTAGTTGCTTTTTTTCTGATTAAGCAGAAAGTTTGTTGTGAGGAAGTTAGAATTAGCTTCCTCACTTCTTTTTCTACTTGCTTATGCTTAATTTTGTCGATCGTTTGGAACATTAGCTCAGTTGGTTTAGAGCATTACTTTGACAGAGTAGGGGTCACTGGTTCGAGTCCAGTATGTTCCACTGAAACAATCTTTAATTTAATTAATGCCACTTAATAATCCACTTTTTCAAGAAGAGTTTGATGTTGATGTTCTTGATAGCTCAAGATACATGTTGGTGGTATGGAACGATGATGTGAATACATTTGATTGGGTAATCAAAACCCTTATTGAGGTATGTAAGCATGAACCTGAACAGGCGGAACAATGTGCGATGTTAATTCACTACAAAGGTAAAACAGATGTGAAGCGCGGTAGTTTCGAGGAGTTGAAGACCATGTGCGAAGCAATTATTGATAGGGGTATTGGAGCGACTGTTGAAGAGATTAAAAGCTAATTCAACCAAAGTTTTTTGATAGCGTTGGATTTAGTTCTGCATAGGTTAAGACCATTGAACGAATGAATTCATTTGATGCGGCAGGTTCTAGCAATTTAGTTAGTTTTTCAAGCTTTATTTTTTTTATCAAGTGTTCCTCGAGATAACCGACAGCCAAAAAATCATTTTTACTGATCAAGATACAAGATCGTTCCTTGGGTTCTCTTCCCTCTCCAAAAACAGCCATGGTTGGATGCATAGCAGCTAGACTTGAGATAACAGCTTCTACTTTTTTATTGTATGTATCGATGTTTTCTTTATTGGCACAAATTCCTTCACAAAATGCTTCTTCTATTCCAACACACTCAATTGTTTCGTGTTGTAAAAAACACATCTTTGGACAAAGTTTATGTGTTCTGGCTAGTCTATTCAAAATTCTAGCCCCTTCCACTTGAACAGGAAAGCTGGTATGGGTGATTAAGTTTTTTTTCTTTTTTACTACTCCTAGTCTTTTGATGCCACGTTGATCAGTATAGCTACAAATCCCAAATCTATTTTCAAATTTCTTTTGAGATCGGTTAAACATTGGCCAGATTCTTTTGATCTCAATACTCTCCATTACACTCATCATCAATTCATTTCCACATTCCTTGAAACTAATTTTGTGTACCATTCTCATCAGCTCCTGTTTTCTTTTGCTGATGTCGTTATTTGAAAAATGACTAATTACTCTCTTTCTTAATCTTTTTGCTTTACCAACATAGATGATTTTTCCTTTGATATCATGAAAGTAATATATACCGGGTGTTTCAGGTAATTCATCAAGGTTGTCGCTTGACAGGTGAATGGGTAAATAGGCATCGCCACTGCCTTTTTTCAGCATCGCACTAATTTGCTTGCCATTATCTGCAACTATAATTCGATGAAAGAGTTCTGTAGTTGCTTCTGCATCGCCCATTGCACGGTGTCTGTTGTTGACTTTAATTTGCAATGATCTACATAGATTACCAAGGCTATAACTGTCAAGATCCTCAAAAACTTTTCTACTTAACCTTACTGTACAAAGTTTTCTAGAATTGATTTTAAACCCTTGCTGATTGAGTTGGTGTGCAATGAACGAGTAATCGAAATTTACATTGTGTGCAACAAAGATTTTGTCTTGCAAAAGCGTATGCACTGCGTTTGCAATTTGACCAAAAGTTGGCGCTTGGCTAACCATGTCATCTGTTATTCCGGTTAGTTTTTCTATAAATACCGGAATGGGTTGCATTGGATTTACCAGGCTAGTGAAGCGGTCCAAAACTTGTTTTCCATCAGTAATAACGATAGCTATTTCTGTTATCCTGCCTGATCCGGCATTCCCACCTGTTGTTTCGATATCTACAATTGCATACATACTTTGGAAAGGTGTCCAAAGCTAACGAGTAATCACGGATGCTGGTAATGATTTTTTGATTTTACCCCAGATGTAGATTGAAATGCTTTTCCATTTCGAGGGCTAAATCTCTTTTACTTAATGGTTTTGAAGCCCTGTTCTCAATCCAGACATCGTGGTTGTTTTTACTTTTATTCAAAAGATTGAGAAGCTCATACCTGGTTTCTCCAGCACCTAAAATTAGAATGGCGTTGGGCTCTTTCAACTCATTTACAACCTTCATTACATACTCGGTAATGTAATTGTTCTCTCTTTCTTGCATTCTTCTCTCGTTCGATAAGGTGGTCCTGAAAAGTCCAGTCTTATTTGTCTCTTCTCCCTTAAATCTTTCCGGCCGAGATACATTGGACGCTATTTCCATGTAGGTGGTTTCTCCGCCTACCAGTGATTTCATAATCATGGCTTTTCTTTTGTCTATCCAAACTGCATATCTTTGGTTGTTCATTGATAAATAGATTAAAAGGTTAATAATCAATTATTTATATTGATTGCAATGTCGATTATTCTCTTATTTCTAAAAATGACCCCTCTCATAGATTGTAATTGTCTTGGTCAGTTTTTGATTTTTTCAGAAGGAATTTTAACATTAATTTTGCATTTAAGGGGTAACTGTTAAATACCCCAGTTCGTAACCCTTTGAGAATAGTAGTTAAAACACCTTTACAATTTCTCTACCGATGAAGAAATACAGCAATAGACCCTTTAACCTTCCTACCAATTTAAAAGTTGCTTTGATAGTCCTTGCTATTTATGCTGCTATTATGTTGGTGACTTATTTGGTTTGGTAGTATTCTTGACTGCTTTGCTGTTTAATTTTCTAAACTGTATCTGTATTTATTTTAAACAAGGCTAGATAAACTTCCTTCTATTTTCTTGCTACCTTTGTGGACTAAAAAACGGGTAGTAGCTCATGGAAATTTCCAAAAATTTTGATTTTAAATCTGCTGAAGCCAAGTGGTATGCTCATTGGTTAGAAAACAAATATTTTGAAAGTACTCCAGATGAAAGAGAGCCATACACGGTTGTAATTCCTCCACCCAATGTGACAGGTATTTTGCATATGGGTCATTGTCTAAATAATACCATTCAAGACATTTTAGTAAGACGTGCCAGAATGATGGGGAAAAATGCATGTTGGGTTCCTGGTACGGATCATGCGTCAATTGCAACCGAGGCAAAAGTGGTACAGATGTTGCGTGAGCGTGGAATTCAAAAAGCAAGTTTAAGTAGAGAGGAATTTCTTTCCTATGCTTGGGAGTGGAAAGAAAAATATGGCGGCATTATTTTGCAGCAGCTAAAAAAACTCGGTTGTTCTCTTGATTGGAACAGGACCAGCTTTACAATGGATGCTGATTATTATAAGTCCGTGATTCATGTGTTCAATGACCTTTATGGTAAAGGGTATATTTATAGAGGTAAGCGAATGATCAATTGGGATCCCAAAGCAAAAACTGCACTAAGTGACGAAGAAGTTATTTTTAAAGAGGTTCAAGGGAAGTTGTATTTTTTGCAATACCAGATTGTAGATAATCAAGGTCAGGTTGTTCCATTGTCTGAGGGTGGTATAACAATAGCAACAGTGAGGCCAGAAACTATTTTGGGCGATGCTGCAATTGCAGTCAATCCTTCTGATGACCGTTACAAACACCTTATTGGTTCATATGCTATTGTCCCGCTTATTGACAGAAAAATTCCGATTATTGGGGACGAATATGTTGCTACTGATTTTGGATCAGGTGCATTAAAAATTACGCCAGCGCACGACATGAATGATAACCAAATTGGTATTAAACATGGTTTGCAGGTGGTTGACATTTTAAATGAGGATGGCACCTTAAGTAGTGATGCTCAACTCTTGATTGGAAAAGACAGGTTTGAAGCAAGAAAAGAAATTATTCAACTTTTACAAGAAGCTGGTCACGTAGTAAAAATTGAGGACTATATTCATCAGGTAGGGTTTTCAGAAAGGACTGATGTTGTTGTTGAACCTAGACTCTCTTTGCAATGGTGGGTTGATATGAAGAAAATTTCTGGTCCCGCTTTAACTGCAGTACAGGACGGAGAAATTAATTTTCATCCAGCTAAATTCAAAAATCTTTATCGCCATTGGATGGAGAACATCAAGGATTGGTGCATCTCACGCCAGTTGTGGTGGGGGCATCAAATTCCCGCTTGGTATGATGGGGAAGGTCGATTTGTAGTGGCGATGAATGAAGAAGAGGCGAAAGAAAAGTTTTCAAAAGAATTCAATGTTATCGATCCTCAATTGAAACAAGACGAAGATTGCCTGGATACATGGTTTTCTTCTTGGTTATGGCCATTTGAAGTTTTTAAAGGAATATCCAATCCTGGTAACAAAGATGTTGCCTATTATTATCCTACACAATCTCTGGTAACTGCACCTGAAATTATTTTTTTCTGGGTGGCAAGAATGGTTATGGCAGGGTATGAATACATGGGAAAGAAACCTTTTTCCGATGTTTATTTTACAGGTATTGTAAGAGATACACAGGGTAGAAAAATGAGTAAGCAGTTAGGTAATTCGCCAGACTTGCTTGAAATGATTGATGAAATTGGAGCTGATGCAGTCCGTTTTGGTATTTTGATTGCATCACCAGCGGGTAATGATTTATTGTGGGATAAATCATCCAATGAACAGGGTAGAAACTTCATCAATAAATTATGGAATGCCCTTAAGTTGATTCAAATATGGAAAGAAAGGGCGAAGCCAAACTTAACATCTGAAGAAGTGAGTCTTGCTTCTGACTGGCCTCACCAGTGGTTTGATGCAAGATTGCGTGCAGCTTCAAGTGAAATTGATGTATTGATGGCTCAATACAAACTCAGTGAAGCACTTAAAACTTTATACTCTTTAATTTGGGATGATTTCTGTAGTTGGTATTTAGAATGGGTTAAGCCAGGGTTTGAAAAGCCGATGGATCAAGTACACTTGGATAGCGTATTGAATAATTTTGAGTTGTTGCTTGAGCGATTGCATCCATTCATGCCTTTTGTTACAGAAGAAATGTATCATTTGCTTCGAACATCACAACCTATAGATCTTTGTGTGCGACAACTAGATGCTGCTTTACAACCTCGTGAGCTAGACGAAAAAGTTTTAAACGAGGGGGAACTACTGAAAGCATCAATCACAGCTATTCGAGACGCAAGGGTGAAGTCGCAGATTAAAAATAAAGATGCTGTTACCCTTTATTGTTCTTCGTTAGAAAGAACGTCATGGGAGGCCATTCAACAGCTATTGTCTAAGCAGGTAAACGCATCTGATTTCTCATTTACTGATGAGCCTATTGCTAATACCATACAATTGGTAGTTGGAAGCTCAAAAATGTATATCAAGTCTGAACAAGTGCTAGATACATCTGCACAGCGAAAAACACTAGAAGAAGAATTGAAATATTATGAGGGATTTTTTGCGTCAGTCGAAAAGAAATTATCCAACGAAAAGTTTGTTCAGAATGCCAAGCTTGAAGTTGTAGAAATGGAAAAGAAAAAGCTAAATGATGCCCTGCAAAAAATTACGTTATTAAAAGAGAGTATAGCAAATTTGAGTTAGGAACAGCTACCTGAGGTTATCTAATTTCCCAGTCCACTAGTTTATTTTTTAATTCCATTTGGTGTGGTGTAGAGATGCGGATGTAATTATCTGTATAACCCTCAATCATTCCATTTTTTTCTTCCTGTTCAAAAAGGACTGTCCGGGTTTTACCAAGCTGACTACTTCTGAAATACTGCATTTTCTGGTAGGAGAGGTTGCGAAGTATCTTGTTTCTTTCGTTTCGGATTTTTATAGGGACTACCTCTTTTATTTCTACTGCTTTTGTATTGGCTCTTTCGGAGTAGGTAAATACATGCAAGTAAGAAACTTCCAAGGCATGGAGAAAATCAAAGGTGTCCTGAAAATCTTGATCGGTCTCCGATGGAAAACCAACGATAACATCTACGCCAATACCACAATCAGGCATGAGTGATTTAACCATAGCAATTCTTTCCTCATATAGTTCACGTTTATAGCGTCTACGCATGAGGCCTAATATCTTATTGCTACCACTTTGTAATGGGATGTGGAAATGCGGCATGAATTTTTTACTTTTTGCCACCAGTTCGATAATTTCTTCAGTGAGCAAATTGGGCTCAATGGAAGAAATCCGAAACCGATCAATACCGTTTGTTTGGTCAAGCGCTTGACAAAGTGAATAGAAATTGGTTGTTCTTTCCCCATCAATTGTGCCAAAATCTCCCAAGTTTACGCCGGTAAGTACAATTTCTTTTACCCCTTTTTCAGCTATTTCATTTACTTGGTTTACTATATTTTCAATGGTATTGCTTCTGCTTTTCCCTCTGGCCATAGGAATCGTGCAGAAAGAGCAAGTATAGTCACATCCATCCTGAACCTTGAGGAAGGTCCTGGTTCTATCTGTAACAGAAAAAGAGGTATTAAAGTCGTTTACTTCATTGATATCGCAACTGCATATTTTGGTAGAGTCGCCTTTTGTAAATTGTTTAAGATGGTCAGCCAAATTGAATTTTTCAGCTGCCCCCAATACGAGGTCAACCCCAGGTATGGCTGCAATTTCAGTCGGTTTTAACTGAGCATAGCAACCCGTAATCACCACAATAGCTTCTTGATTCTGTTTTTGTATGCGCCTAACGATTTGTCTACATTCCTTGTCTGCATTCTCAGTTACTGAGCAAGTGTTAATTACATACACATCTGCTACCTCATCAAACTCTTTTTTGATAAATCCCTCTTTTTCTAGCATCCGGCCTAAAGTAGATGTTTCAGAAAAGTTGAGTTTGCACCCCAAGGTGTGTAAGGCTATGGTTTTTTCTGCTTGCATTTGGGCTACAAAGATACAAATGGGAAGGTGTATATTTGAATTATTCTATGAGTAGGATCCGGCAGTTTTTGTTCCCGTTGCAAATTATATATTGTCTATACGCCATGATCTTGTTTATGGCCATCATTCTTATGTTGTTTCCAGTTCTGCCTATCTGTGCCTTACTTGGCAGAATTAAAGGAGCTAACATCATGTATAGGCTATTTAGGTTTTTCGGAAATCTATGGCTATTCATGATTGGCATACCCCACAAGACTATTTATGAGTCTAAGCCCGACCCTCACCAGCAATATATTTTTGTAGCCAACCATATCGCTTATTTGGATGCGGTAACGATTATCAGTTCCGTAAAACACGATTTCAGACCTATTGGCAAGCATGAATTGCTTAAGGTGCCTGTATTTGGACAACTCTATAAATTTTGTGTAATTACGGTAAATCGTACAAATGCTGATGACCGGGCAAGAAGTTTAAATGACCTTAGGAAGGTATTGGCTCAGGGTATCTCAGTTCTGGTATTTCCCGAAGGCACATTTAATATGGCAGACGCTCCATTAAAAGAAATGTATGATGGGGCATTTAAATTAGCAGTAGAGACAGGTAAAAAAATCCAACCCATTATTTTTCTGGATACATATGATAGAATGCACTACAAACATTTTTTTACTTTGAATCCAGGAAAATCAAGGGCTATTTATTTGACACCGATTGATCCGGCCAACTATCCCGGAGCTGACCCCAAGTTTTTAAAAAGTTTATTGGAAAAGCAGATGTCAGCCAAGTTGATTGCTTATAAAGCATCCTGGATCAATCCCAAATACTTTAATCATTCCTAAACTTATTTATTTGTTTGCAGAAGTCATCATACCACTTGCGATTCCCAAAACATATACCTATGCTATTCCATCAGATTTGATTGAAGTTGCATTGCCGGGAGTGAGGGTAGAAGTTATTTTTGGAAAGCAGAAACGGTATTCAGGTATCATCAAATCTGTTGGCTCAAAAGCGCCAGATGGCTTTATTCCAAAGCCGATTGTTCAAGTGTTGGATGCTGAGCCTATTGTATATGGGCGTCAGCTTCAACTTTGGAATTGGATGGCGAATTATTATATGTGTAGTGAAGGTGAAGTGATGGCGGCAGCTCTTCCAACGCAGTTTAAATTGAGCAGTGAAACCATCTTGATTCTTAACGATGAATATGGCGATGATTTCAGTAACCTAGATGATCAAGAATATTTGGTTGCTGAAGGGTTGTTGTTGAAGAAAGAACTGCGAATGGATGAAGTACAAGGTATCTTGGATGTGGTACATGTTTATCCTGTTGTGAAGCGGCTTCTCGAGAAAAAAGTTTGTCTTGCTTGGGAATCGCTAAAAGAAAAATACACACCGAAGAAAGAAAAATTTGTACAACTGCATCCCGACTATCTCAGTGAAGATGCATTGGCGGGTCTGTTAAATGCATGGAACAACAAAGCGCCAAAACAACTCGAACTTTTGTTGGCATTTCTTCATTTGCAAAAAGTTGAAGGGGAAGTAAAGCAAACTGCGCTGTTGAAAAAATCTGGAGCCTCTGCGGCGCAATTAAATTCCTTGGTTCAGAAAAATATTTTAGTAGTAGCTAGTCAGTCTGTTGATCGAATTAGCTTGGGTGCTAAAGATGTAGAAATTGATTTTCAACTTTCTGATCAACAAGAACAAGCCCTATTGGCTATAAAAGAAAAACTCAAAACAAAAGATGCTTGCTTGCTTCATGGAGTTACTTCCAGTGGTAAAACACAAGTTTATATTAAATTAATTGAAGAAGAAGTGAATGCAGGCAAACAAGTGTTGTTTCTTTTGCCTGAAATAGCACTTACAGCACAAATCATTAGGAGGTTACAAAAACATTTTGGTGGATATATTGCAATCTATCATTCGAAATTTAATCCAAATGAAAGAGTTGAACTTTGGAACAAGGTTAAGCGTGGAGAGATTAGAATAGTATTGGGTGCAAGATCTGCTTTGTTTCTGCCGTTCGTTGATCTATCCCTGGTTATTGTGGATGAGGAGCAAGATTCCTCATTTAAACAGCAAGATCCTGCCCCAAGATACAATGCAAGAGATGCAGCACTTTATTATGCTAAATTGTTTTCAGCGAAAGTCGTTCTTGGAAGTGCAACACCAAGCCTAGAGACTTACGCACAAGCTGTTGCGGGTAAATATGGATTGGTCGAACTTTTTGAACGGTATGGAGGGGTTGCGCTTCCAAATATAGAAGTGGCGGACATTAGAAAATTGGATGGCAATAAGGTGGTGAGACAAATGATAACCGACCATTTACGTGAAGAAATTGAACGTGTAGTTAACAACAAAAAGCAAGTCATTTTATTTCAAAATAGAAGGGGATATGCACCCTATAAAATATGTGGCACCTGTGGTTTTATCCCTCATTGCAATCAATGTGATGTAACACTCACTTATCATAAATTACACCACAAATTACAATGTCATTACTGCGGTACGAGTTATCCTGTTCTTCAAACTTGTACCGCTTGTGGAAGTGTGAATTGGATGGAAAAGAATTTTGGGACAGAAAAAGTGGAAGAAGAATTGATTAACCTTTTTCCCACCTTTAACATTGCACGTATGGATGTGGACACAGTAAAAGGTAAACATTCCCATGACGAAATGATCCGAAACTTCGAGCAGAGACACATGGATATTTTGGTAGGTACGCAAATGGTGGTTAAGGGATTAGATTTTGAGCATGTTGCTTTGGTAGGCATACTGGATGCAGATGGGTTATTGGCTTTTACAGATTTTAGGGTGAACGAACGTGCTTTTCAATTGATGGAACAGGTAAGTGGTCGTGCTGGTAGAAGAGGTGAAAAGGGTAGTGTGGTTATTCAGACATCGAAACCCGGACATCCAATCATCATGGATGTAATTAATCATGATTATAAATCTTTTTACAGCAAAGAAATTGATTCTAGAAAGTTATTCCATTATCCTCCATATACGCGGTTAATTCAATTGTTTTTTCGTCATACAGACAAGAACAAAGCGTTTGAGGCGGCTAACTTCTTTGCCAGCAGAACACTGCCTCTTTTTGGTGATTATTTAATTGGACCTGCCGAGCCTGTAGTAAATCGTATCCGCAACAAATATATTTATGAAGTCATGTTGAAATTACCAAGAGAGGGTGCAAAAAACACAATGGCCAGGCAACATATTCAACAAGTAATGGCAATGATGCAATCGGATACTGTTTTAAGATCGACCCATATTTTGATTAACGTAGACCCCCAATAGTGGCTATTTAAAAATTACGGTGCCAATGTCTTTCATCAATTGCATTTCGAGTTCCTTAAGGTGCTTGTGGGTCTGTAGCAGAATAATTACGTCGACTTGTGACTCCTCTTTTTCTAAATCATATTGATTTTCAACAATTA
>JBFYPP010000025.1:0-15140 GCA_041303255.1 Chitinophagia bacterium
CATTTTCTTCCGTTCCTCCAAAATTTAATTTTGCCATAACCTTTGTTTAGTTGTTTTGATTGTATGTTTAGTTGTTATACGATTTTAGAATTGGCTTCCTCTTCTGAAATGGGATCTTCAATTATAATTTCTTTGTGTTCTAAAGATTCAAACTCCCTCAGTTTTTCATGAAACCCTTTGCTGTCTTTAATAATTGCAACGCGTGCACTTCTTACAAATTCAATTAGTCCGTAAGGCTCTAAAACCTTTACCAGTCTTTCAGTTTCTTCTCTTTGTCCAGTTGTCTCAAATATGGTAAATTCCTTGGTAATGGCAACTACCCGCGCACCACAAGTTCTAAGTAAACGCTCAACTTTTACTTTTTCAGTAATGACGTCTGTCGGCACTTTATAAAGGGCAAGCTCTTGCCAAATAATATTTTCATTTGTGTTATAATAGGCTTTTAAAACATCCACCTGCTTCTCAATTTGGCGAATAATTTTCTTTACCGTTTCTTCGGTTTCATTAATTACAATATTAAACCGATGAATGCTTTCTATTTCCGAGGGAGATGTATTTAGGCTTTCAATATTGATTTTTCTTCTAGAAAACATGATGGCTATTCTGTTCAAGAGACCAACTTGGTTTTCAGCATAAATGTTGAGGGTGTATTCTTGTTTCATGTTTTTTATTTTAATCTAATTTCCCCAACACCCAAACCTTGCGGAACCATTGGGAAGACATTGTTTTCTTTTCCAACCATTACCTCTAAAAGATAGGCGCCATCATGATCTAGCATTATTTTTAGAGCCTCTCTTAAAGCTGATCTTTCTGAAACACTGTTACCTTCTATTCTGTAGCCTTTGGCCACGGCTACGTAATCTGGACTTTCTATATCCACAAAAGAGTAACGTTTTTCAAGAAAAAGTTCTTGCCATTGTCTAACCATACCTAAAAACTGGTTATTTAGAATCATGATTTTAACATTGATGTTGTTTTGCATGATTGTGCCTAATTCTTGAATCGTCATTTGTACGCCTCCGTCTCCAATCACTGCAACAACCGTTCTGTCTTTTGCACCATATTTAGCGCCAATGGCAGCCGGCAAAGCAAACCCCATAGTACCCAGTCCGCCTGATGTTACACTGCTGCTGCTTTTATTAAACTTCGCATATCTACATGCAACCATTTGGTGTTGTCCTACATCTGTAACAATCACGGCCTCACCATTGGTGAGTAGATTTAATTCCTTTATAACTTCCCCCATGGTTATAATTGGAGTTGATGGATTCAACTCATCATGAATAACCACCTCTATTTCTTGATCCATGCATGCGTTGAACTTGTTTAACCAACTGGTGTGGGTATTCTTTTTTAGGAGTTCTGTAATTAACGGTAAGGTCTCTTTACAGTCACCCCAAACGGGTACGTCCGCTTTTACATTTTTGTCTATTTCTGCGGGGTCTATATCCAAGTGAATCACTTTTGCTTGTTTTGCATACCTGTCTAACCTGCCAGTCACCCGGTCATCAAATCGCATGCCCACTGCAATGAGTACGTCACATTCATTGGTCAATACATTTGGTCCGTAGTTTCCATGCATGCCCAACATGCCCACATTTAAAGGGTGCTCTGTTGGTAAAGCACTCAATCCCAAGATGGTCCATGCAGCTGGTAATCCGGCTTTTTCAATGAATGAGGTGAATTCTTTTTCTGCTCTTCCTAAAATAACACCTTGTCCAAAGATCACGAGTGGCCTCACAGCATTATTTATCATCTCAGCAGCTGATGCAATAAATTCCTTTCTTACAATTGGTTTTGGTCTATAACTTCTGATGTGATTACATCTGTTGTAACCTTCATAATCAAATTTTTGAACTTGTGCATTTTTGGTAATATCAATTAAAACCGGACCAGGTCTTCCGCTTCCAGCAATATAATAGGCCTTAGCCAGAATTGCAGGAATTTCATGTGCATCGGTAATTTGATAATTCCATTTGGTAACGGGTGTTGTGATATTAATCACATCTATTTCTTGAAATGCATCTGTGCCCAACAAATGTGCAAATACTTGTCCAGTTATACAAACCAAGGGTGTTGAGTCAATTAATGCATCTGCCAAACCTGTTACAAGGTTTGTAGCACCTGGTCCGCTAGTAGCGAAAACAGTGCCTGTTTTCCCAGAAGTTCTGGCATATCCTTGTGCTGCATGTACTCCTCCTTGCTCGTGTCTTACAAGAATATGTTCTAACTGATCTCTATAGTCATATAGTGCATCATAAATTGGCATGATTGCACCTCCAGGGTATCCAAAAATTATTTCAACACCTTCTGCAACAAGTGCTTTCATTACGGCGTCACTTCCGGTAATTTCTACGGTTGACTTCAAATCAAGTTCTGGATTGATTACTTTTTCTGTTTGCATGGTTATTTATTTATCAGTGATACAACCTTCAGCTGCAGTTGTAACATACTTTGCATATTTGTATAAAATTCCTTTTGAAACAGACAAAGGAGGTTGCTTCCATTTAGACCTTCTTTGATTAATAATTGATTCATCCAGGAGTACATTAATTGTGTTTTTTACAGCATCAATTTCTATGGTATCGCCATCCTCAATAATAGCCAAGTTGCCTCCGTCAAAAGCTTCTGGTGTAATATGACCAACTACAAACCCATGTGTTCCGCCACTGAACCTGCCATCTGTAATTAGTGCAACCTCTTTACCCAATCCAGCCCCAATAATTGCAGATGTGGGTTTTAACATTTCTGGCATTCCGGGAGCTCCTTTCGGACCTACTAAGCGAATTACAACAACATCTCCTTTTTGAACGAGACCACTGCTTATGCCGTTGATTAATTCTTTTTCTCCATTGAATACTCTAGCCGGACCTACAAATCTTACACCTTCTTTTCCACTGATTTTAGCAACACTTCCACCTTCTGCAATATTGCCATACAATATCTGTAGGTGCCCCGTTGCTTTTAATGGGTTTTCAATGGGTTTAATGATTTGCTGTTGTTCAAATTCAATTTCTTTTACTGAAGAAAGGTTTTCTTCAACAGTCTTGCCTGTAACAGTAAGGCAATGGCCGTGAATGAATCCTTTTTGCAATAAATATTTCATCACCAATGGAACACCGCCAATATTGTGTAAGTCTTCCATTAGGTATTTTCCTGAAGGTTTGAAATCTGCTATTACAGGTACCTTATCACTTATTGCTTGAATATCATCTTGGGTTAAAGTGAGCCCTACACTGTGTGCCATTGCAATCATGTGAAGTACAGCATTGGTAGAACCTCCCAGTGCCATAATTATTGTTACCGCATTTTCAAAGGCTTCTTTGGTCATGATGTCTGAAGGCTTGATGTCTTTTTCTAGTAGTAATTTAATTGCAATGCCAGCATCAATACATTCTTTTTTCTTGTCTTCACTCAGTGCGGGATTTGAAGAAGAGAAGGGGAGGCTCATCCCCAATGCTTCAATGGCTGATGCCATGGTGTTGGCTGTATACATTCCACCGCAGGCGCCTGCACCAGGACAAGAATGTTTTACGATTCCTTTGAAATCTGCTTCGTCTAAGGTGCCTGCAATTTTTTGTCCCAGTGCCTCGAAAGCTGAAACAATGTTCAGGTCCTCTCCCTTATAATGTCCAGGTGCAATCGTACCTCCATACACCATGATAGAAGGTCTATTGATTCTGCCCATAGCCATGATTGATCCCGGCATGTTTTTGTCGCAACCCGGCACCGTAATTAGTCCATCATAATATTGTGCACCACATACAGTTTCAATTGAGTCTGCAATGATGTCTCTACTCACCAACGAATAGCGCATGCCATCTGTTCCATTAGACATGCCATCGCTTACGCCTATTGTATTGAATATTAAACCCACTAAATTTTGCTCCCAGACACTTTTTTTGATGATAGCAGCCAATTCATTTAAGTGCATGTTGCAGGTGTTTCCATCCCAGCCCATGCTAGCAACACCAACCTGTGCTTTTGTCATATCTTCATCCGTTAAGCCAATACCATAAAACATGGCCTGTGCTGCAGGTTGTGTAGCATCTTGTGTGATTGTTTTGCTGTATTTATTTAATTCCATTTTTGGTATTTTGTATATTTAAATTTGGTTTTATTCATCAAATAAGTTATCTATTTAGATGATGGTTGATTTTCTGATTTGAATATTTTCTCTGTGCAATGCAACTTCAGTTCGGTTCATCAAATGGTCACATATTAGTTCACCTATTGTTGACGTAAAATAAAAATTTACGGGATCTAAGTCCTTCGTTACAAATCCATTTTCTATGGTCCATTCCACAGCATTTTTTACACGAGTTGCTTCATCTTGCATACCAAAATGTTCCAGTAGCATAGCTGCTGACAATATGGATCCGATTGGGTTTGCAATGTCCTTTCCTTTGGCTTCAGTATAGGATCCATGTATAGGTTCAAAAAGGGTAGGTCCTGCGCCAATCGAAACGGATGGAAGTAATCCTACTGAACCGGCAAGTGCACTTGATTCATCACTAAGTATATCTCCAAATAAGTTTTCAGTCAAGATTACATCAAACTGTTTTGGATTGTTAATCAATTGCAATGCAGCATTGTCGATATACATGAATTCCAATTGCACATCAGGATATTTAGAAGCAATTTCACCAACTGTTTTTCTCCAAAGCCGAGAAGTTTCCATCACATTGGCCTTGTCAATCAGCGTTAGTTTCTTTTTTCTTCGTAGTGCATATTTGAAAGCAACATGTGTAACCCTCGCTATTTCGTCTCTCGAATAATCACAAATATCATAAGCAGTTTTTCCGTCGGCACTCATTTCTTTTTTTCCGTAATAAATGCCACCAGTCAATTCTCGAATGATCATGATGTCAGCATCCATTAAACGATCAGATTTCAACGGAGATAAATGATGTAAATGGTTGTATGCTTTTACTGGTCTGATGTTTGCAAATAACCCCAACGCTTTCCGCATGTTAAATAATCCTTGCTCTGGTCTTATTTTTGAGTATGGATCGTTATCGTATTGGGGCTCTCCAACTGCACCAAAAATAACGGCATCACTTTTTAAACAAAGATCCAGTGTTGACTTTGGAAATGCCTCACCTGTTTTGTCTATTGCACCTGCACCTATTTTTCCATAATTAAAATTAAAGACGTGTTTGTATTTCTTTGCAATCGTATCTAATACACGGATAGATTGGTTTGTGACTTCAGGACCAATTCCATCTCCGGGCAAAACAGCGATATTTAAATTGACAATCATTAGGCTGCCTTTTGTTTCAGAAACTCAGTAGCAAGCTGAGTTAAATTTGCGTCTTCTACTTCTTTTAATACATCTGCCAATTTTAGAAATTGTTGGTAAAGTGCATCAATGTCATTTCTGTCCAGTTCAAAACCGAGATTTTTAAATCTAAATGCCAATGCAGATCTTCCACTTCTTGCGGTAAGTACAATTTTGGAAGTTGCAGCCCCTACTTCTTCCGGACGAATAATTTCATAAGTCTCGGAATTTTTTAAAAAACCATCTTGATGAATACCCGAGGAATGCGAAAATGCATTCGCGCCAACAATGGCTTTATTGGGTTGTACGGGCATGCGCATGGTGTCTGATACAAGCTGACTGATTGGATTCAATTTGGTTGCATCAATATTTGTAATTAGGCCAAGGTGAACATGCTGCTTCAGCACCATCACCACTTCCTCAAGTGAAGTATTGCCCGCTCGTTCTCCGAGCCCGTTAATGGTGCACTCAATTTGTCTTGCCCCATTCATGGCGCCATATATTGAATTTGCAGTTGCTAATCCCAAATCGTTGTGGCAGTGGCAAGAGACAATTGCACGATCAATATTTTGAACATGGTTCATTAAATAAGCAATCTTGTCTCCATATTGCGTAGGAAGGCAATAGCCGGTAGTGTCTGGTATATTTACCGTGGTTGCTCCAGCTGCAATTACAGCCTCTATTACTCTTGCTAAATATTCATTGTCTGTCCTCCCTGCATCTTCTGCATAAAATTCAACATCATCTGTAAAATTCCTTGCCCATTTTACTGCCTGGACGGCTCGTTGGAGGATATCCTCTCTATTGCTATTGAATTTGCTTTTGATGTGTGAATCGGAAGTGCCAATTCCGGTGTGAATTCTACCTCTTTTAGCATATTTCAAAGCAGCACCTGCAACTTCTATGTCTTTTTCAACTGCACGGGTGAGTCCGCATACCGTTGCGTTTTTTATTATTTTTGAAATGGCTACAACAGATTCAAAATCACCTGGACTAGAAACAGGAAACCCCGCTTCGATGATGTCTACACCTAAATCTTCCAATGCCAGGGCCAATTCTACTTTTTCTTTTGTGTTTAATTTACAGCCAGGAACCTGTTCTCCATCTCTTAATGTGGTATCAAAAATGTAAATTCTATTTTCAGCCATGTACCAATTTAATACATTCATTTTTTCGGTTTTACCCAAAATGGTTTGTAATTTACGCTTTGTAACCGCTGAAAAAACAAATGAAATTCAATGCCATAGCGGTTTTCATTGAAAGAATATTACGATGCCCAACAGGTCTGCAGATGAATTGTTTCAGTTGATTAAAACCCTCGAAAAGGGGGAGAAGCGCAGCTTTAAGTTGTATGTGAGCAGAAATGCAGCTTCTGAAGACCTTAAAATTACACAGCTTTTTGCTGCTTTAGAAAAAATGGACTCCTACGATGAAGAGGCATTGTTGAGAAAGAATCCATCCATTCAAAAGCAACAACTTTCAAATTTAAAAGCACATTTGTATAAGCAAATTTTAGGTAGTCTTCGGCTGATCAAAAATGATCAGGCAGTCGAAATTCAATTGCATGAACAACTTGAACATGCAAGAATTTTATACGATAAAGGGCTATACCACCAGAGTTTGAAGTTGCTCCACAAAACCAAAGAACAGGCAAAGGCCTACAATCAAATTACCTTTTGGGTACAGGCACTCTTCTTTGAAAAGAAAATTGAAACCCTACACATAACCAGAAGCTTTGAACACCGTGCAGAAGAATTGGCCAGTGAAGTTGAAGAACTAAATACGAGGTTGACTATCGTAGGAAAGTTGAGTAACCTGGCTCTGCAGCTTTATGGATGGTATATTAAAAATGGACATGTTAGGGATGAGGCTGAAATAGAGGATGTGAAGCTTTTTTTTCATGCTAATTTTCCCCCAGAAGCCCATGAATTCAACGGTTTTTATGAACGCCTATACCTCTACCAAAGTCAGGCTTGGTTTGGATTTATCCTTCAAGATTTTCTTTCTTACTATAAAAATTGTCAGCGTTGGGTAGATTTATTTGAGAAAGAACCTCAAATGGTAAAAATGGAGCCGCAGCATTTCATCAAAGGAATGCACAATTTGCTCAATGCGCATTTTATGCTGCGAAATGATAAAAAGTTTGCTCAAGAGATTGAGCGGTTTGAGGTATTTTACCATTCAAAAGAGGGTACGGCCAATATCAACATCAGGGTACAAGGGTTTGTCTACTTGTATCTTGCTAAAATAAACCAACACTTCTTGCAGGGAAGTTTTTCCAAGGGATTAAATTTAGTGCCTGAAATCGAACAGAATTTATCGGTATTTGAGTTGCAGTTGGATAAGCACAGAATACTTGTTTTTTATTACAAAATTGCCTGCCTCTATTTTGGCTGTAGCAACTTCGACCAAGCCACCAATTACTTGAATAAAATAATTCATTGGAAGGCAGACCTGAGATCAGACCTTCAATGCTATGCCAGGCTACTTCACCTCATTTCTCATTATGAATTAGGCAACGACATGATTTTGGAAAGTCAGGTGAGGTCCGTTTACCGTTTTATGGCCAAACTAAAAAACCTAAGTACAGTAGAAAATGAAATATTTTCTTTCATAAGAAGCTCATTTTCAATGAATAAGCGAGAGCTTAAGCTTGCGTTCACGGCGCTGTATGAAAAGTTAAAAAAGTTGGAAGGAAGTACAACCGAGAGCAGGTCGTTTATGTACCTAGACGTTCTCTCATGGTTGGAAAGTAAAATTAAAGCTGTACCCGTCCAGGAAGTAATTGCAAAGCACTATGAAGAGCGGATGCGTCATTTTTCTTGATCTAAATTTACTGCACACTAGCCTAAGAATTTTATTGTAAATTCAGGCATTTTTACTACCTTCGCCATCCTTAAATTTAGGCATGCCCGTATTTCCCCAAACTTGTTTTTACATAAATTATTGATTTTCAATAATGTGTATTTGACTGCATCAGTCAGACAATAAGGTATTTACGGCGATAGAAAATTGTAAAAACCGATAACTTATTATGGCTATCAAAAAAGACAATCGCCCGAGATCAGCTTTTTCAAAGATTACAATCAGCCTTGCTTCTCCAGATTCTATCCTTGATAGATCTTATGGAGAGGTGCTGAAACCAGAGACCATCAACTACAGAACTTACAAACCTGAAAGGGACGGTTTGTTCTGTGAAAAGATTTTTGGTCCCGTTAAAGATTACGAATGTGCTTGCGGAAAGTACAAGAGAATACGTTACAAGGGTATCGTATGTGATAGATGTGGCGTTGAGGTTACCGAAAAGAAGGTAAGGAGAGAAAGAATGGGCCATATTAAATTGGTGGTGCCAGTGGTCCATATTTGGTATTTTAAAAGTTTACCAAACAAGATTGGCTATTTGTTGGGCATCAGTTCTAAAAAACTAGAGAGCATCATTTACTATGAGCGTTTCGTAGTTATACAATCTGGTGTAGTTGAAGAAAAAGGGAAAAAACAAGGTGATTTGCTGACAGAAGAAGAGTACCTCGATTTACTGGATACCCTTCCCAAAGAAAATCAGTACCTGCCAGACGAAGATCCGAACAAGTTCATCGCCAAAATGGGTGCTGAAGCTGTATATGAATTATTGCTCAGAGTTGATTTAGATTCATTGAGTTATACACTTAGAAATTCTGCAGCCACTGAAACATCTCAGCAGCGTAAAGCAGATGCACTTAAGCGTTTGAGCATTGTTGAGTCATTCCGTGATGCGAATACAAGAATCAATAACCGTCCAGAATGGATGGTGATGCAATACATTCCAGTAATTCCACCAGAATTGAGACCATTGGTTCCATTGGATGGTGGTAGGTTTGCCTCATCAGATCTGAATGATCTTTACCGCAGGGTAATTATTAGAAATAATCGTCTAAAGCGTCTCCTTGAAATCAAGGCTCCTGAAGTTATCTTGAGAAATGAAAAGAGGATGTTGCAGGAAGCCATTGATTCGTTGTTTGACAATAGTCGCAAATCAAATGCAGTTAAGGCCGAAGGTGGAAGGGCGTTGAAATCGCTCAGTGATGTATTGAAAGGAAAGCAAGGTCGTTTCCGTCAGAACTTGTTGGGTAAGCGTGTCGACTATTCTGGTCGTTCTGTAATTGTGGTTGGTCCAGAGTTAAAGCTTCATGAGTGCGGACTTCCCAAAGACATGGCTGCTGAATTGTTCAAGCCATTTATCATTAGAAAATTAATTGAAAGGGGTATTGTAAAGACAGTTAAATCTGCCCGTAAGTTGGTTGACCGTAAAGAGGCCATTGTTTGGGATATCCTTGAAAATATTTTGAAAGGGCATCCTGTTATGCTTAACCGTGCCCCAACCTTGCACAGATTGTCTATTCAGGCTTTCCAGCCTAAGTTGGTAGAAGGTAAAGCCATTCAATTGCATCCATTGGTTTGTTCTTCCTTTAACGCGGATTTTGATGGTGACCAAATGGCTGTCCACGTTCCATTGAGTCATGCTGCAGTATTGGAAGCACAGTTGTTGATGTTGGCATCGCACAACATCCTCAACCCGCAGAACGGTACACCAATCACCCTTCCTTCTCAAGACATGGTACTTGGTTTATACTACATGACCAAAGGCAAGCGTAACATCGACAATGATGTTGTGAAAGGAGAGGGCATGAGATTTTATAGTGCTGATGAAGTAATTATTGCCTACAATGAAGGCAAAGTTGATCTTCACGCCTACATAAAAGTAAAGGTGAAAATGAGGAGTGATGATGGAGTTTTGGAAAGCAAGCTTCTTGAAACTACAGTCGGTCGTGTTCTCTTTAACCAAGCCGTCCCGGCAAAAGTAGGATTTGTAAATGCCCTACTTACCAAAAAGAGTTTGAGAGAAATCATTGGTCAGATTATCAAGATCACCAATATTCCAACTACCGCTAAATTTTTGGATGCAATCAAGGAACTTGGTTTCCGCATGGCGTTCAGAGGTGGTCTATCCTTCAATATCCAGGATCTTGAACTTCCTGTTTTAAAAGAAGAAATGATCGACAATGCTTCTGGTGAAGTAAAAGAGGTGTGGGACAATTACAACATGGGTTTAATTACCAACAACGAACGTTATAACCAGATCATTGATATTTGGTCTAGGGTAGATACAAAAATTACGGAAGCCTTGATTAAAGCAATGGCATCAGACAAACAGGGTTTCAACTCTGTATTTATGATGCTTGACTCTGGTGCAAGGGGTTCCAAGCAGCAGGTAAAACAGTTGGCTGGACTTCGTGGATTGATGGCAAAACCTAGAAAGAGTGGATCAAGTGGTTCTGAAATTATCGAAAATCCAATCCTTTCTAACTTTAAAGATGGTTTGAGTGTATTGGAATACTTCATTTCTACACACGGTGCCCGTAAAGGTCTTGCCGATACCGCCTTGAAAACTGCTGATGCTGGTTACCTAACTAGACGTTTAGTAGACGTTGCTCAAGATGTTATCATTTCTGAAGAAGATTGTGGTACCCTTAGAGGAATTGCAACAAGTGCGTTGAAAGACAACGAGGATATTGTTGAACCATTGTATGATAGAATTTTGGGTAGAACCTCCCTGCACAATGTATACGATCCAATTTCAGATCTTTTAATTGTTGGTGCTGGTGAACATATTGATGAAGACATCGCAAGAAAGATAGAGGATTCTGGTATTGAATTCATTGAAATAAGATCTGTACTTACCTGCGAAAGCAAACGCGGATGTTGTGTGAAGTGCTATGGATTGAATCTTGCCTCTGGAAATATTGCTCAGCGAGGAGATGCCGTTGGTATCATTGCTGCACAATCTATTGGTGAGCCAGGTACACAGTTAACACTCCGTACTTTCCACGTGGGTGGTGTTGCAGGATCTGCTTCAGTTGAATCTCATTTGGTGGCCAAGTTTGAGGGTGTGGTTCAGTTTGACGGTCTAAGGACGGTTAAAGCCAAGAACAATGAAGGAAAAGATGTACAGGTTGTAATTGGACGTACTGCTGAGATGCGTATCATGGACTTGAAGAATGATCGTGTAATGATTACGAACAACGTTCCTTACGGATCTACTTTATCAGTTGCTGAAGGCGCTAAAGTTGCAAAAGGGGATATCATCTGTACATGGGATCCATTCAACAACGTAGTTGTTGCTGAGATTGCCGGTCAAATTGGATTTGAAAATGTAATTGATGGTGTTACTTATCGTGAAGAGGCAGATGAGCAAACTGGACACAGAGAGAAAGTAGTTATTGAGTCAAAAGATAAAACCAGAATTCCTTCTCTTATGATTAGAGGGAAAGAAGAAAAATCATATAACCTGCCGGTTGGATCACACATTATTATCGAAGAAGGTGATGCAGTAACTGCAGGTCAGGTACTTGTAAAAATTCCAAGGATTTTAGGTAAGTTGAGAGATATCACTGGTGGTCTTCCGCGTGTAACTGAACTATTTGAAGCAAGAAATCCAGGAAATCCTGCAGTCGTTTCTGAAATAGATGGTGTAGTAAGTTTCGGTGCAATCAAGCGTGGTAACAGAGAGATTACTGTTGAAGCAAAAGATGGTGTTATCAAGAAATACCTTGTTACGTTAACACGTCAAATCCTAGTTCAGGATGGTGATTTCGTAAAAGCAGGTACACCAATGTCTGATGGTCAGATTGCTCCTGGAGATATCCTATCAATCAAGGGTCCTTTTGCAGTTCAAGAATATGTAGTGAATGAAATTCAAGAGGTTTATCGCTTACAAGGTGTAAGAATCAATGACAAGCACATTGAAGTGATCGTGCGTCAGATGATGAGAAAAGTAGAGATAGTTGATCCAGGCGATACTAAATTCCTTGAAGGAGATCTTGAAGATCGTTTCGACTTTAACATTGAGAATGACTGGATTTATGACAAGAAAGTTGTTGTAGATGCAGGTGATTCTGAAGTGTTGAAAGCTGGACAGATCGCTAGTCTTCGTGAAATCAGGGAAGAAAACTCAATCCTTCGCAGAAATGACAGAAAGATTGTTGAGTTCAGAGATGCACATGCTGCTACCTCTTGCCCAGTTCTATTGGGTATAACAAAGGCCTCTCTTGGTACACAAAGTTGGATTTCAGCTGCATCGTTCCAGGAAACAACCAAGGTACTTTCTTCTGCTGCAATTCAAGGCAAAGCGGATGACATGCTCGGATTAAAAGAGAATGTTATTACGGGTCATCACATTCCTGCAGGTACAGGTTTGAGAGATTACGAAAACTTGATTGTTGGAAGCAAAGAAGAATACGAATTGTTACAAACCACGCGCGAAGTGATGAGCTTCGACGAAGAAGAATAATCCCAAGGGAGCAGAAATGCTCCCTTTTTTTATTTATCCTTAATCATCATCAATGAACCAAAAACTAATCAATGCTGTTCTTGCACTTGGTATTGCTGTCTTACTGTTTTTACAGTTGAAAGGTCCAGCTAATACTACAGGTAACAATTCTTCTGTTAAATCTGATGTTTCAAGTACAGTCAAGTTGGGTTATGTAGATTTAGACAGTGTACAAGAAAAATATTTGCTCTATAAAGAAAAAATGGATCTGTTCGAAAAGAAAAAAGGAGACGCAGATCGTGATTTAAACAATGCTTTCCAGCGAATAGAAAACGAGAGAATTGCTTTTGCTAAAAGAGGCGAATCTATTACCCAAGGGGAATATGAAAACTTCCAGCGCTCCTACCAGAGCAAGATGCAGAATTTAGAAGAACAAAAAAGAATACTCGAAACCAATATTGCCCAAGATGGTATGAAGACCATGGAGGGATTGAAGAAGTCCATCGATGATTTCCTCATGGCATACAATAAAAAACAAGGGTATAGCTACATTTTCTCTTATTCATCAGGATTGAACGTGCTGTTTTACAAAGACAGTGCAAATAACATCACCAATGAAATTGTTGAGGGTTTGAATGCTGAGTACAATAAAAGCAAAAAGAATAAATAAATAACCAACGAATTTCTTAACTTAATCCCGGTATTTGATACCGGGATTTTTTTTAATCAAAACTCAACTTATGTCAGAGCAAAACGACTTCAAACCGAGCTTAGGTCTTTTAGATGCAACCATGCTTGTTGCTGGATCGATGATTGGTTCTGGAATTTTTATAGTAAGTGCAGATATTACAAGAAATGTGGGAAGTGCTGGTTGGCTGATTGCGGTTTGGTTGATTACGGGTTTCATGACCATCAGCGCCGCAATGAGTTATGGTGAATTGAGTGCAATGTATCCCAGGGCAGGAGGTCAGTATGTCTATCTTAAAGAAGCCTATAACCCTCTCGTAGGATTTTTATATGGCTGGAGTTTCTTTTCTGTTATCCAAACTGGAACCATTGCTGCCGTAGGAGTTGCTTTTGCTAAATTTGCTGGCTATTTTTTCCCTGCTTTAAATATGCAGGACCAAAATATACTGACCCAGCTTGGCTCGATAAAAATTTATCCGGCTCAGCTAATTGCTATAGGTATTGTTGTTTTGCTCACATACATTAATACCAGAGGCGTAAAGGAAGGGAAGTTGATTCAAACAACGTTTACTGTTTCCAAGCTGCTTGCTTTATTTGGACTTATTTTATGTGGTTTTCTTTTTGTAGATACCAGTTATTGGTCTGAAAACTGGGAGTCTGGCATGATCGCTCAAAAAGCGCTTTTGAATGAAGACGGCAGTATCACTTGGGAATCCATTGGGGGTATTACCCTGTTGGGTGCAATTGCAGCATCTATGGTTGGTTCCATCTTCAGCAGTGACGCTTGGAATAACGTAACTTTTATTGCTGGTGAAATTAAAAACCCAAAACGAAACATCGGTCTCAGTCTTTTTCTAGGAACATTGTTGGTCACCATTATTTATGTGTCGGCCAACTTGATGTACTTAAATGTATTGCCCCTCAATCAAATTGCTAAGCCGGAAGAAGACAGGTTGGCGGTTGCAGCAGCAAGCGTAATTTTTGGTGCAGCTGGTAGGTCTATTATTGCTGTATTGATCATGGTGTCCACTTTTGGTTGTATAAATGGTCTTGTTATGGCAGGTGCCAGGGTATATTATACCATGGCCCAAGATGGCTTGTTCTTTAAGCAAGCTGCGAAGTTAAACGGCAATGCAGTTCCACAGTGGGCATTGTGGAGCCAGGCTGTGGTTGCCTCTCTGTTGTGTTTGAGTGGTAGGTATGGAGAGTTGTTAGACATGGTATCTTTTGTTGTTGTTATTTTTTATGTCTTAACCATTATCGGAATCTTTATTCTCAGAAAAAAGCGCCCAGACATTGAAAGGCCATACAAAGCATTTGGGTATCCCTTTCTTCCATTTATTTATGTGGTAATGGGTCTCACCTTTTGTATTCTCTTGGTTATGTTTAAACCAGAATATACATGGCCTGGATTAATTATTACTTTGTTGGGAGTGCCACTGTATTTTATAGCAGTGAGAAACAAAAGCAATTGATTGATGAAGCGGGTAGCTGTTATTGTTGCAGGAGGATCGGGTACAAGAATGGGAAAAGAACTTCCTAAACAATTTTTGTTACTGAACGGTAAGGCAATTCTATTGTATTCGGTTGAGGCGTTCAAGTCAGCATTTCCCGATATTAAATTTGTTCTTGTTCTTCCCGAAGCATACCTAGACTATGCGCGTGAACTAATTGCTGAACAACAATACCCATTTGAAATTGAGCTTGTGTGTGGTGGTGAAACACGCTTTGATTCTGTGAAAAATGGACTATCTCTAGTTGCCGATGCGGATCTAATTTTTGTACATGATGCGGTGAGATGTCTTGTTTCCCCACAGTTAATTCAAGCTTGTAGCGAGATGGTAGAACACAAAGGTTCCGCTATTC
>JBFYPP010000026.1:0-15099 GCA_041303255.1 Chitinophagia bacterium
CGCGTACTTGTTTTTTCTCCGGGAAGCAAGATGGGCACAGGTATCCATGCTTTGAATGCAGGTTTACCTTTGCCCGATTCGAGACGATCCAAGAGATTTTGTACGGTCCTTCGTTTTGATTCTATTGCATCTTCATGCGGAGCCATGCGGAAGCAGGTGATGAGGTCTGTGTTTTCAGCAAGACGTCTAGAAACATTGCCATGTAAGTCCATTGAAGTTGAAATCAAAGTCTTGTTACCAACTACTTTACGCACACGTATAATAAAATCTCCTTCCGGATCGTCTAGTCCCACTACACTCATTGCGCCATGGATATCAAAGAACAGACCATCGTAAGGAAGGTTGGTCTTTAATCTTTCTAAGGTTTGGTTAACAAGAGATTCGTAGGCTTCGCGTGTAACGGCTCCACCCGGAAGTGCATGTGCCTGAAGCGTTGGAAACCAGTTTGCGCGCATGCGAAACGCTGAATCTTTTGCTAAAAAAGGATAGGATGAAAAAACTGTGGTATCTACTCTGGCTTTGAAAGCTGCCTCATGTGTTAATGCTGGAGAGAAGGTGCTGGATTCGATTGCCAAACCTGCTATTGCAATTCGCGGAAGTGTTTTTTCTGTTTTATTGGAAGTACAGGAGGTGGCAAGCGCCAAGAGACAGAAAGTAAAAGCGTAGAAGTTTTTCATGCGCGAGTGTGCGAAATAGATTTTTAGAAATTTCACATCTTTAAGTTATGCATTAAATATAAAGATTGCGTAATCTGATAAGCGGCTGTCTATTTTATTTCTTCTTTTTAGTAAAGAGCAATTTGTCTTTGGGATAGTAAATACAAGCAAAATACTTGTGATTATACGTCAGCGATCTGTCTTATTCTGTTTTATCTACGAAATATCCTCCAGTCTTTTTACTCCCTTTTCTTTTAATCTTACCTAAAATAATTAGGTCATTGATCTGTCTATATATTGTTTTAATTGGTCGCTGTTTAAGAAAGAAGGCTGAAATTTCTTTTGCCTTAATGCCAGGATTCGAGGCAATTAAATTTAAAATCGATTTTAATCCCTCATTTAATTCCCCATTCTGCTGATTTAATTCCCTATTTTCTGAATTTAATTCCTCATTCTGCTGATTTAATTCCCTATTTTCTGAATTTAATTCCCCATTCTGCTGATTTAATTCCCTATTCTCTAAATTTAATCCCTCACTTTGAATAAGTGGTACTGGAATCTCCATTCTAAACACGGCCCCTTCCACAAATAATGGATTGCCTTTGCCGCCATATTCTTTTACTAGACGATAAACATTCAAAACGCCTGAGCCGAGTTCATCAACCCGACCAAGCTGAATGAAGAATTTTGCCAGTGCGGGGTTCTTGGGATAAGGGGCAAAATGATTGGGGTCGATTGGGCCTTCACCGTGTGGGTTGTTTGCGTTTTCGCAAACCACTTTGTCGTTTTGAATAACGAATGAACAGGGGTGTCCGTTGGTGTATTCTCTATGAATGATGAGGTTAGCAATAACTTCTCTAAATATTTGGGATCTAATGCTGATTCGTTGAGCTCCGTGTAAATGAAATTTATCAGGCAGGTGTTTTTCAACGAAATTCATTAATAGCTCATACGCATCAATTAAGTTTGTTTGAATGTAAACCCTGTCGTCGTAGCGCATTGTATTTTTTATTCTGACTAACCCATCAATTTTATAATGCGGAAGAATTTGTTGTATTACCTGGTCTTTACCAAATAACAATGCAGCAGCCAACGTATATCCCTCTTCACCAGTTGCATAATCTTTGCGTCTCAAGCCAGCTTTTTCTAACATTTGATGATCATTTAGCGCAAGCCAGGGGTGATTTGTATAATTACTGCGCATCAGTTGACGAACTTTTGGAAACAGGGAAGGTTCAAAATCATTAAAACTCAATCCAGGATAGATTGTACTTTCTGTATAGAAGTTGCGTTTGTAGTTGTGAAGCGAAGCAATCTGGTGTGGCTGTAATGCTTTAAAGTCACCGTCGCTGCTGCGGTCAAATACAATTCCTGCAGAATGATGAAGTTCTGAACTGGCAGGCACTTGAATATGAATAATATTTTTGCCTTTGATTATGTGGTGGATAGGGAATAAAATAAATGGAGGATCTAGTTTTTTGCTGTTGTTAGACAGGTTCGAAATATCAATCATCAACTGAGTAAGTGATTCGCTGTGAACACCCATTAGAGAACCATCATCTGCTACGCCCAATAGAATGTCTCCACCATCACGGTTGAGCATGGCGCAAATCGACTCAAATAAATTATTGGGCAGTGCATATTCTGCTCTTTTAAATTCTAAGCGTAGACCTTCTTTCTGTTGTAGTAATTGTAACACCCGTTCTCGACTCATCACTGCATTTCTTTTGCACAAGTTCCTTTAGTGAACTAAAATTGAATTGTGTAAAACGCGGGAAATAAATGTTTTTTCTCTCTGAATAATTCAGATAACCCTCAACAAAAGATTGCCGTCTATACCGAGGTGTTTGTGGATGGATTTGAGGAAGTGGATATCTGGTTCTTGTTTACCAGACAGGATTTTGGAAATTTTTGATCCTGATACATTGATGAGTTCTGCGAGTTCTGCCTGGTTTAAATTCATTTCTTCCAATCGGTGCTGCACGATGGAGTTTAATGATTGTTTGAATGTAATTGGTAGCATCATTACTTGCTCAAAGTCACGTGCTAAAAAAGTTAACCTTGTAAGCTCACTGTCTTCTCTTTTATTCAATGCATGAAAACCACCAAGTTTTGTTGCCTTGTTGATGTATTTTTCAATCATCTGATTGATAGCTTCATATTGTTCTTTTGATCTGATTTTATCTAGCATAGAGGTGTTTTTTCAATTTTCTCAAAATTTCAAATAAAGCAATAAGTTTCAAAATTAGAAAAATATGTTAAATATGGAAATATTTGTTTTTCAATTTATTTATAGCAGAAGATAAATCGGGAGAGGTGTTTTCGAGGTTTTGTGATTTTTTCTAATGGGGCAATGAATTTCTGAAATTGAAAAATATGATCAACGTTAAAAACAACATTAATCATTGTTTTTTCTCCGGTTTTAAATGTCAAAAAAATATGGGAACTTTAAGTATGAAATTGAAAGAGGTAAAATATGTTTCCGATTATTCCATTGAAGTTGTTTTCGATGATGGAGTTAAGGGCATAATTCACCTGCACGATTTAGTTGAGAAAGGAATTTTCAAAGTTTTACAAGATAAAAAACGCTTTGCTCAAGTTTATGCAACTCCTAGTGCAATCGCCTGGTCTGATCAGCTTGAGATTGATGCACTGAAAATTTATTTTGATTTAACTGGTAAGAGCATGTCACTTATTTAATGCATAAAAAAAGCCTCCAGTGGAGGCAGAGCCATAATGCTGAGACTATAGCGGGGTATTGTCCTAAGACACTGTAAAGATAAACTTGTTTTTTAATTGTGAAAAGTAGAAAATACGGAAAGTTTATGTTTTTTTCATCAAGTGATTGTCCGTCGTCAAACCAATGTAGACTTTTGGTTGTAGTGAGTTGCCGTTCTTTAAGAGAACCCTTTTCACTTCAACAATTTGGGGCATTTGTCGATGAGTTTTATGCAGATAGAGAGTTTGTGGAGCCTTTATTTTATGTTCCTACAGTAAATCCAGAAAGAACATTTTTAGAAAAAATGTTTCTCTTGCATGAAGAGTTTCATCGGAAACAGGAAAAAATTCGAGTTGATAGATTAAGCAGACATTTGTATGATATTTATAACCTTACAAAATCTGGTATAGCTCAAAATGCAATTTGTGATCAGCTTTTATATGAAACTATAGTTGCTCATCGATATAAATTCTCAAGAGTTGGAGATGTTGATTATAATACATTAAGCCCTTTAACGCTTAATCCAGTTCCAATCTCTTCAGTTACTGCAGCATGGAAAGCAGACTATGCCAAAATGAAAGAGGAAATGATTTATGATTTACAGAAACCTACTTATGAAGATTTGATTGATGCTTTAGAAGAATTAAGAATTATGCTTCAAGCGGTTAAGTGGAAATTCAGTCTTAGTTTCCCTGTTCTTTGAAAATTAAATGAAAATCGATGATAAATATTATATGCCTTTTATGTAATCATATCATTTAGTTAAAGCAAATTGAAATTTAAGATCATGAATTCTTTAAGTATCTTGTTTACATATTTTGTAACTAACCGTTAAAGAAATGCCTTCGCTTTTGCCTTATATGCGAGTGCTATTTACTGTGTAGCCTTAGGTCATTTGAAATAAATAATTAATTTTATGGAAATGATTAAAGTAGAAGCCAAGGTCAAAGCAGGTTTAGCCCATGTGTGGGACAGTTGGACCAATACAGAAGATATCATGGCATGGAACCACGCTTCGGATGATTGGCATTGTCCAGCTGCTGAAAACAATTTAGTTCCAGGAGGAACCTTCACCTATCACATGGCGGCCAAAGATGGTTCTGTGGCTTTTGATTTTCATGGTACTTATCAAAAAGTAGAACCCATGAAGTTGATTAGTTATTACATTGAAGATGGCAGGTATGTGGAAATACATTTTGAGGAAGAAGATGACATCATAATAACTGAGGTGTTCTAAGAGGAAAAAAACATCAACCTATCTGGTCCATACTTTCTTTTTTAGTGAAACCACTTTTTATAGCTGTAACTTGTAAAAAACTAATTCACATGAACAAGTCTAGTTTTCTATTAATTTTCTCTATACTATTCCTCTTTCTTGCGAGTTGTAAACAACAAGAAAAAGATCTAACGCCAGACATTGAAGCAGCAGTGAAAATTTTTGCTTTATCCCTGCAAGCAGATCCTCCCACAGCTAGCAATATAAATGAACGTATACGTGTATACCTTAATGCACAGCCAACTACTTTCTTTGGAGCTACAGTAGCACTTCTTGATACAAATGGTGTTGTTACAACAAGTCCCTATTGGTATAGAAAAGGGGGTATTCTTGTTAATAAAGAGTTGAACGTTCCGTCTTATCATATCAATACCCAGGAGTGGTTGAGAAAACTCATTGATACAAAATTACCTCAGTGGACAGCTCCTTATTTTGATGCGGGTGGTGGAGACATTTGGATGAAATCCTATTCTTATCCAGTGATAGTCAACAACAAAGTTATTGCAGTCGCTGAAACTGATCTAGCTGTTGATAAGCCTTAACTATTTGGGTATCAATTAAAGAGCGAAAGATTATTGAACACTTTAAGGCGATGTCTTTGATGGCCTGGGAGAGGCTATTCAGGGACTGATTTAAATTTGGTTTTTTCTTTCGGAAAATATCCGAATTACATTGATAAATTTATTCATTTCTTTAGCGACTGACTTCGAAGGTGGAGCTTCAAAATGGACTATCGGTTTGGATACAGATCCTGAAATAATTTGCATGGGGGCATCATCACTTCTCCAGACTCCAGCGCTAATATGTTTATGATTACCCATCAGCATTTCATGCCATTTACATAAATGTGTTGTTGTTAAAGCATCGGCATAGGTTTTTCTAACTTCAAAAAGCATATTGCTTAAGCCAATTGCTTGCTTATCTTTTGCCTCTTTAGTTACTGCAAGACCCAGGTTTTTTCTAATGGACGACATCACATCCAACCTCTTCATTACTTCTCCTTCAATCTCAGCTGTTTTCATCGCTTCATCAAGCAAGACTTGCGCAATCAGCTCCTTACCTTGTTCAGTTGGCATAACCGACAAACTTCCTTTTAACTCACCTGCCTTCATCATGAAGTGCAACACTTGTTCATCAAATGAAGCAGTGTCATATTCAAAATGGGGCCAGTTTTTATTTTGCCAATTATAAGGCATGATCGGTTAATTTATTTATTTGGCTCAAATACAAGCAAAAAATGAGCCGAATAACCAATTTAATCGGCTCAAAATTTCCGCTACTTAAAGTAACTTGTACTCCGAAATGTAATCACCATGAAAAAAATCTTTATTTCTGCTTTGATAGCATTGACTGCCTGGTCTTGTTCAACTGAGAAAAACCGAGAAGGATTTTATGTGCCGGATGAAATAACCTGGGCGGAGCAGGGATGGTCTGAAGAAGAACGTGATTACTGGCATCATCTTAATGCGGGACAAGAATTTGCGCCATTGAATTGGGTGAGGGCACTGCAAGCGCCTGATACAAATCTTTCCTTATTAGATCCTGCCTACTTGCGTGGTTTAGGATTTTTAGATAAGCCCATCACCAAAAACAATCCCGAAGGTTTGCCTATCGGATTTTCCATCAATCCAGAAAAAGAAAATGGTCGCGTGATGCTTGGTCTCACCTGCGCATCCTGCCATACGGGTCAATTGAATTACAAAGGCAAAGCATTCCGCATCGATGGTGCATCTGCGGGATTCAATATTTATAAATTCTTCACCGACTATGGTGTTGCCTTATCGAGAACATTGCAAGACTCATTGGTTTGGAAAGACTTTGCTTCGAAAGTGTTGGCGAAAGAGCCTGGTGACGAAGCGCAATTGAAAAGAGAGGTTGGTGAAGTAATGGCGCTTGCTGCATGGGAGATGGAAGCTTATGCAAAACTTGGAACGCCATCTGTCGATGCTGGTCATGGTCGCATGGATCCTTTCAACCGCATTGGCAATGAAGTATTCGGACTAGGTTTGGGTGAACAAGCAAACTACCATGCCGCAAACGCGCCTGTCGGCGTACCTTATCTCTGGGATGTTGCTCGTCTCAATTGGGTACACTACAATGCTTCGTTCAGCAAACCGATTGCACGCAATATTTTACAAGTGCTTGGTAATGGGGGTAAAACATTTTTTCTGGATGAACAAGGCAATGTGAAAGCTGGTGCTGAAAAATGGGCAAGTAATTTGAATATTGAGCGATTAATGGAAATGGAAAAAGGTTTTGAGGAATTGAAAGCACCACAGTGGCCATCAGCCATGCTGGGTGAAATCGATTTGAAGAAAGCAGCAGATGGAAAAGCTTTGTTCATGCAAAACTGCGCCAAATGTCACGCTCCTCGCATCGTTGCTGGTTCAGACCCTGCAAATCCCAAGTGGGAAGTAGCTGCAGTTCCTTTGCATGTTATCGGCACCGACTCTAGCGAAGCCGCTACATTTGTCAACCGTCGCTATAACGTAACAAAATTATTAGGTGCAGATGCTACTTCAATTGATGGTGCAACAGGTTTACAACTCCTGACTGAAGAGATGGAAAAATATGCCTACAAGCAATTGGGTTATACCGATGAACAAATTCAAAAAATAAATGGTGATGGCAAGTATGAAGTGGTGAGAGCAAAAGGAGTCTACAAAGCAAGACCCTTGGATGGTATTTGGAGTACACCACCATTTTTACACAATGGTTCAGTGCCCAATATCTATGAATTGTTGAGTCCGCCAGCTGAACGATCAACCACTTTTTGGTTAGGCACTTTTGAATACGATCCTGCAAAGCTTGGCTATGTGAGTCAGCAAGCCCACAAATCATTTCAATTCGACACCCGTCTACCTGGTAATGCAAACACAGGACATGCTTTCACTGATGAAGCATCTATCAAAGGCAAGATTGGTCGAGCACTTACACATGAAGCGCGCATGGCGATTATTGAATACTTGAAGGCATTGCCTTCTATGCCACCTGATCCATTTACTGCGTCAGAAAGAAACAGAGAAGGTAGAAGGGTGCGCAAGTAGACGATTCAATAATAATGAGCAAGCTCCTTTTTATAGACTTGCTTTGTAAAATAGTAAACTACATGAACATGTCTAGTTTTCTACTATTTTTCTCTATACTATTCCTTTTGCTTTCGAATTATGGCTAAGTAGAAACTAGTTATCTCCAACCTCCCCCTAGTGCTCTGTATAAATCAATACTGTTCAGGTATTGTTCTTTAGTAGCTTCAATCAAGTTGCCACGTGCGTGAAGTACAGCTTGTTGAGCAAATAATACTTCGAGGTAAGTCGCTCTGCCTGATACGAACAAATCTTCTGCAATACTAGTGGTTTGGTTCATTTCTTTTACTTGTTCATCTAGAATATCTACTTTTTGTAATAGGACCTTCGATTGGCGTACTTGAACACTTACTTCATTGAATGCGTTCAACACATTGCGTTGATAGCTTAAGAAGCTTTGCTGTTGAGCTGCATTGGCTATATTTAAATCTGCTTTTAATGCAGCACGATTTAACAATGGTGCTGTTAGTCCACCTACAAATGCATAGGCCATCGACTGAGGTGTGTTGAACAAAACTGATGGACGAAATGCTTGGTAGCCAAAGTTGGCGGTAAGCATAAGTGAGGGTTTGAACGACGCTCTGGCTGCAGATACATCTGCTTTTGCAGCTTGTAGTGCCAGTTCAGCTTGTTTGATATCGGGTCTATTGACGAGCAATTCAATTGGAGCTCCTACTTTCAAATCATCTAAGTTAAATAAAACCGGTAATGATGTGTCGCGTTTTATTTGCCCACCGAAATTTCCTGTAAGCTTACTTATTCTTCCTTCTAAATCAATTTGATTAGCGACAACTACTAATCGCATAGCATCTAGCTCTCTTAGTTGTGCCTTGACCTGTGAAACAGCCAACTCATTGGTTAATCCTGATTCTTTTTGTGTTTCAACTATTGCAAAACTTCTTTGTTGGATCAACCTTATTTCATTAATCATTTTTATTTGCTGATCTGTTGCAATCAGTTCACAATAGGCCGCTGCTATTTCAGCAACAAGCTGCGTGACAGCTAGATTTCTTCCTTCCACACTTGAGAGCAGTCGCGCTAAAGCAGCACGTTTTCTGCTTTTCAGTTTACCCCATAGATCAATTTCCCAGCTAGATTGTAGTCCGATGTATTGATCTGGTAAATTGATAGGTACAGTCTTACCTGGAAGAATGTCTGTGGTGATGTTACCGGCACCATCCATAGTGTAAAGGCCAAATCTTCTTATGGCTGGAATTAAGTTTGCATTTAGCGTTGGTGCAAGACTTCCCTTTGCGCGCAAAACACCAGCACGTTGCATTTCAATTTCTTGCAATAAAATAGCAAGATCAGGGTTTTTAAATAATGCAGTATCAATTAAATTAATCAAGTAATGATCTTTGAATACTTCTTTCCATTTCCAATTGGCCATGTTTTCTTTTGACATTGCCGAGTCATAAGTTGCTGGAGGTTGAATGAATGTGTTAGTAGTTGTATTGTTTTGAATGCTGCATCCAACTAAATAAGATATTAAGAAAAACACATAGAGACTATGTATGATAACTTTCATATTTAAATATTTTCAGTAAGCGGTTTAGGCTCACGACGTTTAATTTTTTCTTCAATTTTTGCAAATAAGACATATAGTCCAGGTGTAAGGATCAATCCAAAGAAGGTTCCAAACAGCATGCCGCCAGCTGCTGCAGACCCGATTGTATTATTTCCAATTTTGCCTGCACCACTTGAAATCATCAAAGGAATCAGCCCTGCAATGAAAGCGAGCGAGGTCATTAGAATTGGTCTTAATCGCAATGTTGCGCCTTCAACTGCTGCTGAAAATACAGAGCTACCCTGACTATGCTTCATTGATGCAAATTCAACAATAAGAATGGCGTTTTTACCAAGAATACCAATCAACATAATCATAGCCACTTGAGCATAGATATTATTTTCTAATCCCATTGTAGCCAAGAATGCGAAAGCACCAAAGATGCCTGAGGGTAGGGATAAAATTACCGATAATGGCAAGAGAAAGCTTTCGTATTGAGCTGAGAGCAATAGGTAAACGAAAGCAAGACAAAGTAGGAAAATAAAAATTGCTTGGTTGCCGCTATTCGCTTGATCACGAGAAGAACCAGCCCAATCGTAACCAAAGCCTTTTGGTAGAGTAGCTGAAGCCACTTCTTTGATAGCAGCAATAGCTTGTCCACTACTGTAACCATTTGCAGGCTGTCCATTAATCATTGCTGAAGTATACATATTGTAACGGGAAACCATTTCTGGTCCGTACACTTTTTCAATACTCATGAAATTAGAATAAGGAACAAGTACGCCGTTATCATTTTTTACGTACAACTTGAGTAAGTCCTCAGGTTGTGCACGGTACATTGGAAGCGACTGAACCATTACACGGTACATTTGCCCAAATCGGATAAAGTTTGTGGCATATTCGCTACCAACTAATGTTTGCAGACTGCTCATGGCATTTTCAGCAGTGATTCCCATCAATGCAGCCTTATCAATATCGATATTTAATAGAAACTGTGGGAATCTTGCATTGAATGTGGTAAATACATTATTGATTTCCGGACGTTTTGAAAGGTCAGCAACAAACTGGTCTGCTACATCTTGCATTTTTTGTAAATTTCCTGAACCAGATTTATCCAATAGACGTAATTCAAATCCACTGGAGTTACCATATCCAGGAACAGGAGGAGGGCCAAAAAATTCTATTTCGGCATCTTTTATTGAACTTGTTTTGCTAATCAATGAGTCGATCAATTGTTTATCGCTTATTTTCCTTTTTTCCCAAGGTTTTAAACTGATCAGGTTCATACCGTAAACAGCGCCAGTTCCATCACTTAGTACACTGAATCCTGCTAGTGAAGAAACGTTTTCTACTTCAGGAATTCTATTAGCAATTTCCTGAACTTGATCTACAATTCTTTCAGTTCTTTCTAGTGTTGAACCATTTGGGGTTGTTATGCTTGCGTAGATGGCACCTTGATCTTCTTCGGGTATAAAACCACTAGGTATAATTTTTCCAAGTATACCTGTGATTACCACAAATATAATAAGTGCAACAAAAGTGATGGTTCTTCTATTTGCAATTGTTGAGATCAATTTTTTGTATTTGTCGGCCAACCGATCATAATTTTTATTGAAGCCATTAAAGAAATGCTGAATAGAATTCTGCTTCGAGGCATGAACATGTTTATGTGGTTTGAGTAGCATCACACAAAGTGCTGGAGTGAGAGTGAGTGCTGTAATACCGGATAAAATGATTGATACAGCCATGGTCAACGAAAACTGACGATAGAAAATTCCTGTCGGGCCATCTAAAAATGCAACAGGGACAAACACCGCAGACATTACGAGTGTAATAGCAATGATTGCGCCGCTCATTTCCTTCATAGCTTTTTCTGTAGCTTTCTTTGGCCCTATTCCTTCTTCAGTTATTTTTGAATGAACGGCTTCCACAACTACTATGGCATTATCAACAACAATGCCAATGGCCATTACCAGTGCAAATAAAGTGATGAGGTTAAGTGAAAAGCCCATGAGTTGCATGAAGAAAAATGTACCAATGAGTGAAACGGGTACTGCTAAAACGGGGATGAGTGTGAGTCGGACATTTTGTAGAAAAACAAATACCACCAAAGCCACTAGTATAAAAGCTTCAACCAGTGTCTTTATTACTTCATTTATGGAAGCATCTAGAAACATTGACACGTCATAGCTTACTGAGAAATCCATGCCTGGAGGAAAGCTACTCGCTTTGATTTCCATCATTTTAGCTTTGATGTTGCTGATTACTTCACTAGCGTTACTCCCTGGCCTTTGCCTAATCATAATGGCAGCTGAGGGCTTCCCATTTTCTTTGGAAAGAACATCGTAATCTTGAGAATCGAATTCAACTTTTGCTACATCTTTTAAACGTATAATATTGCCGTTTTCATCACTTTTTAAAACTAAATTCTCGTAGGCTTCGGGACTGTTCAGTTTACCTGTATACTTTAAAACATATTGAAGTGATTGTGCTTGTTTACCAGAGCTTTCGCCAATTTTTCCTGGTGCAGCTTCAACGTTTTGTTGTTTAATCATGGCAATGACTTCCGCTGCTGATAAATTATAGTTCAATAATTTATCAGGCTGAAGCCAAACACGCATAGCGTATTCTCTAGAACCCATGATATCTGCAAAACCTACACCTTCAATTCTTTTAAGTTCAGCTAAGATATTGATGTCGGCGAAGTTGTAAAGAAACTTTTCGTCAAGGTTGTCTTTATCGCTAAAGATGTTGAGGTAGAGCAACATACTGTTTTGGACTTTCTCAACAATTACACCAGCTTTGATTACTTCTTCTGGTAATTCATCAAGAATCGATGAAGCACGATTCTGTACATTTACAGCTGCTAGCTCAGGGTCTGTACCGGTTTTAAAAATAATTTGAATTACACTTGTCCCGTCGTTACCCGAAACTGAAGACATATATGCCATACCCGGTACTCCGTTAATAGCACGCTCAAGAGGAGTAACGACAGCCTTAACACAAGTCTCTGCATTGGCCCCTGTGTATTTGGTAGTGACAGTAACTTCAGGGGGAGCGATATCTGGAAATTGTGTGATCGGTAATTTTGTAAGTCCAATTATACCAACTAGTGAAATCAAAATAGCGATAACAATAGACAGTATCGGTCTTTTTATGAATGATGATATCATTTTTCAATAGGGTTAATTTGTTTCAAAGTCTCATCTACAGTCAGGGGGTTGACTTGTACATCATCTCCGTTTTTAAGTGATGCAACACCTTCGAGGATGATTTTTTCTTCTGTATTTATTCCTTCCCGGATCAGGTATACATGTGGAAGTCTTTCTGCTATAACTACTTCTCGTTGCGATACTTTACCTTTTTTGTCTACTACAAAAACAAATATTTTATCTTGAATTTCAAACGTGGAACGTTGAGGAATGATGAGGGCATTGCTTACATTTTCTTTGGTTCTTACTTTTCCATTTGATCCGTTTTTAAGGAGTCCTTTTGGATTATTAAAACGTGCTCTGAAAGCTATGTTGCCACTTGCCTGATCAAATTCTGTTTCTGTAGTCTCAATTCGCCCGGCCAATTCATACGTTGAATTATCAGCTAAAATTAATTCCACTTCATCATAATTTCCAGCTTGTTTTCTTTTTTGGAAATGTAAATATTCTGCTTCTGATACTTTGAAATATGCAAACATATCATTTGTGGATGAAAGCGTAGTAAGCATAACACCTTCATCTACCAAACTCCCCTTTTTATTTGGAATACGGTTGATAGTGCCAGAGAAAGGTGCGCGTATTTCACTGTAGTCAAGGTTGACTTTTGATATTGCAAGATCAGCTTTCACTTCTTTGATTTTTGCTTCTGCAATCGTTACTTTAGAGCGCTTCAATTCTAATTCCACTTCTGATATTATTTTTTTATCAACAAGCGGTTTGGTACTGTTTACTTCAATTTGTACCTGTTTTAATTCTGCTTCAGCCATTCCTAATTGCGCCTGCAGTTTTTCAATTTCCTGCTTTAGAATTCTGTTATCAATTGTAAATAGAAGCTGACCAGTATTTACAAATGCACCCTCATCTATATGGATTTTTTCAATGAAGCCTCTGATATGTGATCGAATTTCAATATACTGGACTGCATGTAAATCTGCGGCATATTCATTGTAGTAATGAGTATCTATTTTTACTGGAGAAATTACTTTATATATCTCTTTAGTTGAGTTTTCAGTTGATGGGTTGTTGCTGCAAGAGTAAATACCAGTTAAGCTGATAATACCTAATGCCCATACTCTACAAGAATGGTAGTAGCTATTCATGTGAATTGATAAATGAATGAGAAAGATGTAAAAACGCTAACAGGGAAAATTCAGTGTCTGATTAGATGAAATCTGGGGGAGGTGAAATGATGTCTAAACTTATCCTTTGCTTGTATTCGGTAGTAGTAATCTTTTTGAACGTTGATAAAAGGTTCTCTATTGGCAGATGAATAGATTGTGAAAGGCAGTATTCAGCGCCAAAACCTTCTTTTGCTAATTTGTCGAGTAATTGTCCGTCGTTTTCCTCATGATCAGGAGTCTGATCAATGTTGCCAAGTATAATTTCATCAATGTATTCAAAGAATGAATCAAGATCATCTGAGTTACTGGCAGTCAAGAACCCTGGGTTATCGTGCTGAATATGCGGCACGAGCATCCAGGAATTGAGGTGAAGACATACCAGAAACAGAGAAAGCAATTTTTTCATCCAGCGCAAAGATAAGCCTTAGTTGTGAATCAATACATTGGCTGCAGTAAATTTGATTGATAGCACAAATTATTTTTAACTATATTTTGTAGAATCGGCGAATTGACGAATTTAATTTAACTTCAAATAATCCTTGAGCAAAATCATGGAAAAGAATTCAGTATTGCCTTTAGTGGCCTGCCGTAAGGGTGTTGCTCTTTCTTTTTTGTTACAGTTTCAGGTATTGGAAAATTCGGCATTTTTTGATACTACCAGTTATTTGCAAACCATTAATATTACCACGGGGTAAATTAATACGTTATTAAAAATGAATAATCATATTGAAGCATCGAACTCGCATCCGAATAGCTATTTGATTTAGTAGGGGTGCCGATGACGTGATGTCTTTTTGGCATGGCTGGAGCGCTGATAGTAAGATTATTGCATCTAAAAATTTTAAATACCAGAATGAGGAAGATTTATTTATTCTTGGCGCTTTTATTTATTAGTCTTTCTTGTTTTTCTCAGAGCAGGAGTATTTCTCAAACAACGAAAAAAATTGTTTACACAAGAGACGGTGGAATTTGTAAATGCTGTGGAAGTTCTTTCAATCTAGAATATGACCACATCATTCCATTTTCATGTGGCGGTACAAGTGTTGTTTCAAACATTCAGTTGCTTTGTCAAAAATGCAATCGTAGTAAGTCGAATAGCTGCATTTGCAAAATACACAACAGGAGGGTTGGAATCAATTGCTGTGATGGTAAAACTTCTAGCAAGTCGACAATTGTTTCTAGTCAGTGTACAGGTACAACAAAGAAAGGAACTCGGTGTAAAAACAAAACGACCAATTCAGGTGGCCGTTGCCATCTCCACTAAATTTTACAAATCAATTAAAAGCCATAACAATGAGTATTTTATTTGCAATAGATTCGAATACGGAAGAGACAATCGTATCGGCATCACAAAAAGGAAGTAATAAAATAAACTTTATCGAACGTGTAAAGCGTAGCGATAACGAAGTATTGTTTAACGCGGTTGTTACTTTAACCAGCATAACAAATACTGCTAATTTCGATATTAAAATGTTTAACGCAATGGATAAGGTTTGCCAATTGATTTACAGCAAATACAAAG
>JBFYPP010000027.1:0-14765 GCA_041303255.1 Chitinophagia bacterium
TTTAGACCTTGCATGGCTTCTATGAATTCTCTATATGTATTTGATGAGAACCTATTCAAGCGTAAATAAGCTTTGTTGCTATCAATCATGTAGGCGGCATCAACTGATGTAATCGGAATACTTCCTCTGGTTATGGTTTTTTTCAATTGCTTGTTGTCTCTCAGGAAGTGGAGCTGAACTGTAGATCCCATCGGACCTTTTACCCATTTTCTGAATTGATCACTGGTTATGGATTTTCCTGTTGCAATGCTGTCGTTTACCTTGGTGATTTTATCTCCAATTTCAATACCAGCGGTTTGTGCCGGTCCGTTTTTAATTACAGAGAGTACATTCACAGTATCGTTAAAAATGTTGAACTCAACACCAATCCCCTGGAATTGGCCCTCTAGGTCTTCATTCACTTCCTTGATGGCACTAATAGGGATATACACAGAGTGCGGGTCAAGTCTTTTCAACAAAGACTGAATTGCTTCCGAGGAAGTAGAATCGAGGTCAATTTTATCCACGTATCTTTGATTCACCAAATGCAATACTTCTTCAAGTGCATTGTTTTTGGGGGAAGACATGAGTGTTTTTGAGTTGGGCATATTGCTGTGTAATTTATAGCCAATAAACATGCCTATAATTACTGCAATTGAAAAGAGAAGTGGGATGGCTATGCTTGATTTTTTATTGTCCATTGTACTTGAAATAGTAATATTACAAAGTTGCTGAATTAAGCTGATATATGATAGGAATAAAACTAATTGCGGATAGCGGAGCTACTAAAACCGAATGGCGGTTGGTTGGAAAAACCAAATCCAAGTCTTTTTTTACTTCTGGGATTAGTCCCTATTACATGAACCAATCTCAGATTGAAGAACTTTTGCTCAAAGAATTACCCAAGTCGGTTTTTAAGAAGAAAATTGATGAAGTTTTTTATTACGGGACAGGTTGTAAAACAACAGCCAAATCAGCTGTTGTGAGAAAAGCACTTTCCAATCTGTTTTCAAATAGTAAAATTCAGGTTACCCACGATTTAATGGGTGCAACCATCGCCCTTTGTGGAAAAAGCAGTGGTATCGCTTGTATTTTAGGAACGGGTTCCAATTCTTGTTTTTTTAATGGTAAAAAAATAGTCTTCAATTCACCAGGATTGGGCTATGTACTGGGCGACGAAGGCAGTGGTGCCTATTTAGGCAAAAAGGTTGTGCAGCATTTTCTATACGGCACTTTCGATAATTTTTTGCATACTTCGTTTTTGAAGGAATTCAAAACGGATAAAGAGGAGATACTTCACCGCGTTTATAAAGAGGCATTTCCCAATAGGTATCTGGCGGGGTTTGCCAAATTCTTGTCGCTACACAGAGGGCATTACATGGTTGAAAATATTATAGAAGACGGACTCAGGCATTTCTTTGATCAGCACCTTCAAGTGTATCCACAGCGTTTTAAATATCCTGTGCATTTTGTTGGAGGGGTTGCCTATCATTTCAGAGATAAAATTGCAGAACTTTGTATCGACTATGGCATTTCCTTGGGTAAAATTTTAAAACAGCCTATGGCTGGCATGGTAACTTACCACAGCAAATAAAAAAAGATGGAACACCATTTAAAAATTACTGAAACTGATTCCAGCTATAGGCATTTGGAGAAAATGTCTGTAGCTGATTTGTTGCTCAATATAAATACTGAAGATGCGGGAGTACCAAAGGCAATTGCAAAAGTGTTACCGGCAATTGGGAACTTGGTAGAAGCCATCACAGACAAGTTGTTGCTAGGTGGCAGGTTGTTTTATATTGGGGCTGGAACGAGTGGAAGATTGGCTGTTGTTGATGCTTCAGAATGCCCGCCCACCTTTGGGGTGCCACATGGACTGGTTATCGGTATCATTGCGGGAGGCAAAGAGGCCATGTTTCAAGCTGTTGAATTTGCAGAAGATGATGCGGAGCAAGCCTGGAAAGATCTTTCTGTTTTTAACATAACCCCAAAAGATGTAGTAGTGGGTGTGGCAGCCAGTGGTTCTACACCCTATGTGGTGGGTGGATTACGTACTTGTCGCGCAAATATGATCACAACAGGATCTATTGCTTGTAACCCAGCTTCAGCAATTTCAATGGAAGCTGATTTTCCAATAGAAGTCATTGTTGGTCCGGAGTTCATCACCGGAAGCACACGTATGAAAAGCGGCACAGCCCAAAAATTGATTTTAAACATGATCTCAACTGCTGTTATGATTCAGTTGGGAAGGGTGGAAGACAACAAAATGGTTAATATGCAATTGACCAATGAAAAATTACTGGATAGGGGAGTTAAAATGGTGATGGAAAGGCTCAAACTTGAAGACTATGCTTTTGCCAAATCCTTGCTAATCAAACAGGGTAGTGTAAAAAAAGTCGTTGAACAGTTTAAATAATTTTCAATTTTGCACGAATTAGAACCCTATTTTAATTGGCGACATCTTTATATTGGAGAAGAAGATCCCAAGTCTCCTTTCTTTGGAAAGGAATATTCAGAATTTCAGTACACCCAAACCGTTTATAACTATTACATACATCCACAATGGGATGATTTTGGATCGCAAACCCTTTATCTAAAAATACTTTTTGTAGACTACGAATCAAGTTTTGCCATAATTGAATTTATAGGTGAATGGAATGATGCCATTGAGAATGACATCATGACCCTAAAACGTGATGTAATTGATCGAATGATTGCGCATGGGATTGGAAAATTTATCCTTATTGGAGAAAACGTAATGAATTTTCACAGCAGTGATGATTGTTATTATGAAGAGTGGTTTGAAGATGTAATGGACATAGGAGGATGGATTGTAATGTTGAGTTTAGCTGAGCAGTCGAAATATGATTTTACCCGCGCAGGAATTGACCGATATGTCCAACTTATCGATATGTTGGACTGGAGGCCCTTTACTCCAATGAATTTGTTTATCAAAATCGACAATTCACAGCTCAAAAGACTGAACAATACCAGCTAGTTTCATATTTTATATTTTCTCTAATTAGCAGTTTGTGATGTAACTTTGCAACAATTCTAATTTGAGAAAATTTCAATTATGAACTCGAGTCAATTGTTTAATTCATCTATCGGTAAGAAGATAGTGATGGCCCTAACGGGAATCTTTCTTGTGGTATTTCTTGTTGTTCATTGTTATGTGAATGCAAACGTCTTTTTTTCGAGCGCAGAAGAGAACTTTAACAGAGCGGCACATTTCATGGGGACCAACCTCTTGATTAGAGTAACTGAAATTGGACTTTTTGCAGGATTTATCTTGCATATCGTTCAAGGGTACAAACTCGAACTCCAAAACAGGTCCACAAGGAAGTCGAAGTACGCCGTTACAGCCGGTAACAAAACCTCAAAATGGTATTCTCGTTCAATGGCTTTGTTGGGCACCTTGATTCTTCTATTTTTGATTATCCACCTTGCACATTTCTGGGTTCCATCAAGATTTGGTGGGTTGACCGAAGTAATCTATGATGGTCAGTCTTACCACAACCTCTATTTAGAAATGAAAAATATCTTTGCTGAACCTTGGGTGGTAATTGTATATGTTTTGGGATGCATCTCGTTGGGATGGCATTTGCTTCATGGTGTACAAAGTGCTGCTCAAACTATGGGTTGGACCAGCAAAAATTATTTTCCTCTAATTAAGAACATTGGATTTGCTTTCTCCATTATTATCCCACTGATTTTTGCTTTGATGCCCATTTTTATGCATTTCGGTTGGGTTCTTAATACGGGAGCACTAACCTTGTTATTCTAACACATTTTATAAATCAACAGATATGCTTGATTCAAAAATTCCATTAGGACCATTAGATGAGAAATGGACAACATACAAAGGTTCGGTCAAATTGGTTAATCCTGCCAACAAAAGAAAACTGGAAATCATTGTTGTTGGAACTGGCTTGGCGGGTTCCTCAGCAGCGGCCAGTTTAGGCGAAATGGGATACAAAGTGAAAGCTTTTTGCTTTCAAGATTCACCCAGACGTGCGCACTCTATTGCAGCCCAGGGGGGTATCAATGCTGCCAAAAATTATCAGAATGATGGCGATTCTGTCTACCGACTTTTTTATGACACCATCAAAGGTGGAGATTATAGATCAAGAGAATCAAATGTACATAGGCTTGCCGAAGTAAGTACCAATATCATTGACCAATGTGTGGCACAAGGTGTGCCTTTTGCAAGAGAATATGGTGGGCTATTAAGCAACCGGTCTTTCGGCGGTACACAGGTACAGCGAACTTTTTATGCAGCCGGACAAACTGGGCAGCAATTGTTGATAGGTGCTTATCAGTCTTTGGAACGTCAGGTTGCACTTGGTACAGTAGAGATGCATACCAGACATGAAATGGTGGAGCTGGTTATTATTGATGGCAAGGCCAGAGGAATTATTGCAAGAAATTTGGTTACCGGTGAATTAGAAAGACATTTTGGACATGCCGTGCTTTTGTGCACAGGAGGTTACGGAAATGTTTTTTATCTATCTACCAATGCCATGGGGTCAAATGTGACTGCTGCATGGAAAGCACATAAAAGTGGGGCTTATTTTGCCAATCCATGTTTCACACAAATTCACCCTACTTGCATCCCTGTTTCAGGAGATCATCAATCTAAACTCACCCTCATGTCTGAGTCGCTTAGAAATGATGGTCGAATTTGGGTTCCATTAAAGAAAGGAGACAATAGAAAGCCAAACGAAATACTTGAAAACGAACGTGACTATTACTTAGAGCGAAGGTATCCTGCCTTTGGAAATCTTGTGCCGAGAGATGTTGCTTCAAGGGCAGCTAAAGAACGTTGTGATGCTGGCTATGGTGTTGGATCTTCCAAGCAAGCTGTTTATTTAGATTATGCTGCTGCCATCCAACGTTATGGTAAGGCTGAAGTCAATAAGAACAACATGGGGAATGTTTCTCCAGACGTGATTACCGCATTAGGGAAAGAAGTGGTAAAGGAGAAATATGGCAATCTTTTCGCGATGTATGAAAAAATAACCGGAGAAGACCCATATGAAGTGCCCATGAGAATTTATCCAGCAGTCCATTATACCATGGGCGGACTATGGGTAGATTATGAATTAAAGACAACAATCGATGGCCTATATGCTTTGGGTGAAGCTAATTTCAGTGACCATGGTGCAAACCGTTTAGGTGCATCTGCTTTGATGCAAGGTTTAGCCGATGGTTATTTTGTTATCCCTTATACTTTGGGCAATTATTTAGCAGATGATATCAGAACAGAGGCAATTTCAACAGACCATTCTGCTTTCGTAGAAGCCGAAACAAAAGCTTCAGATAGAATCAATAAGTTGATGTCTATCAATGGAAAGCAAACTGTTGAAAGTTTTCACAAACGCTTGGGTAAAATCATTTGGGACAAATGTGGAATGGCAAGAAGTGAAGAAGGGTTGAAGCAAGCCATCCAAGAGGTTAGGGCATTGAAACAGGAGTTTTGGTCTGACGTAAAGATACCGGGAGAGGTGAATGCCATGAATCAAGAATTGGACAAGGCTGGCCGTGTGGCAGACTTTATTGAGCTTGGAGAGTTGATGTGTCTTGACGCCTTGGAAAGAAATGAAAGCTGTGGTGGGCATTTCCGTGAAGAGTATCAAACTGCTGATGGAGAAGCCTTAAGAGATGACGAAAACCACATGTATGTATCTGCATGGGAAAACAAAGGTGACCATGGATGGGAGTTGCACAAAGATGCACTCAACTATGAAGTTGTAAAACCGAGTCAACGTAGTTATAAATAATTCAACAAAACGATAATCTGATTTTATGCAGCATTATTCAATGAATCTCACACTGAAAGTGTGGCGCCAAAAGAACAAGAACTCAGCTGGTAGTTTCGAAACCTACCCTGTGAAGGAGATCTCCTCTGAAATGTCATTTCTCGAGATGATCGATGTACTTAACGAGCGTCTGATTAAGGATGGCGGTGATCCAATTGCATTTGACCATGATTGCAGAGAAGGTATTTGTGGCATGTGTTCAATGGTGATTGATGGTCGTCCTCATGGTCCTTGGAAGGGTACCACTACTTGTCAGCTTCACATGAGGGCTTTTAAGGATGGAGACGTAATTACCATTGAGCCATTTAGGGCAAATTCATTTCCGGTTGTGAAAGACTTGATGGTAGATAGATCTGCTTTCGATAGGGTTATTCAGGCGGGTGGATATGTTTCTGTAAATACAGGAAATGCGGTTGATGGAAATGCAATTCCTATTGAGAAAGACAAGGCAGATCATTCTTTTGCTGCTGCAGCCTGTATTGGATGTGGTGCCTGCGTTGCTGCTTGTAAAAATGCATCGGCTATGCTTTTCGTCTCTGCAAAAATTTCTCATTTGGCCTTGTTGCCTCAGGGTGCACCCGAGCGTAAGCAGCGTGTGGTGAGTATGATTGCACAAATGGACAAAGAAGGTTTTGGCAGTTGTACCAATACTTATGCATGTGAAGCAGAGTGTCCGAAAGAAATTTCCGTATTAAATATTGCTCGTTTGAACCGAGAATACCTTGGTGCTAACTTGTCTGGGAATTAAAATAGGTATAGTAAATACTAAGAAATGCGCTCTTTTGGGGCGTATTTTTTTTTAATTCTCTCTCCAAAGCTTTATCTTCAAGTAGTTAGTTAACATTTAAAACGATTGTTATGTCTACTCCAACCAGAAGAAAATTTTTAAGACAACTAGGAGGCACGGCCGCTTTGTTCACTGGAGGCACGATGGGTGCTATGGCCATGGATGAAGAGAAAATTCATGTACTACAACCTGAGAAAAGACATTTGTCAAACGACAAAATCCGAGTTGCAGGAATAGGAATGGGTATCATGGGATTTGGCGATATGCAAACTGCATTAAAAATACCTGGAGTTGAGATTGCTGGTGTTTGTGATCTTTATCAAGGCCATCTGGATAGGGCAAAAGAACTTTGGGGGAAGGATTTGTATACAACAAGAGATTTCAGAGAATTATTGCAGCGTAAAGATATTGATGCCGTAATTATTGCTACACCAGATCATTGGCACGACCATATTTCGATTGCAGCAATGAAAGCCGGTAAGCACGTGTATTGTGAAAAGCCAATGGTGCAGCACCTTGAGGAAGGTCATGCTGTAATTAAAACACAGAAAGAAACAGGTAAAGTATTCATAGTAGGCTCTCAAGGTGTAAGCAGTATTACCTTGGCAGAGGCGAAAAGAAGAATCAAGGCAGGGGATATTGGCGAAATCAATTTGGTGGAAGCCATCAACGACCGTTTCAGTTCCACTGGCGCTTGGCAGTATGCTATTCCGTTAGATGCTAATCCATCAACGGTAGATTGGGATGCATTTTTGGGCGACGCGCCTAAAAAGCCTTTTGATGCAACACGCTTTTTTAGGTGGAGAAACTACAAGGATTATGGTACTGGAGTTGCGGGTGATCTTTTTATTCATTTGATTTCTGCGGTACATCATGCAATGGATTCATACGGACCAACCAGGGTGTTTTCAAGTGGACAACTTAGTTATTGGAAAGATGGAAGGGATGTTCCTGATGTATTGGCTGCTGTAATGGATTATCCAAAAACAGAAAACCACGCTGCTTTTCAGATGATGTTAAGGGTCAATTTTGCTGATGGTTCAGGAGGGAGCAATAGAACCAGAATTGTTGGATCTGAGGGTGTTATTGAGTGGGGTGGAAATAGATTTACATTAAAAAAACAAAAACTTCCTAAAGCGGAATCTTTGGGTGGATATGACAGTTATTTGCATTTTGCAGAACCTCAGAAAAGTGAGTACATCAAGTGGTACAATGAAAAATATACAAAAGAGGACAGAAAAACCTTTGCACCTGAGGAAATAAAATTTGCAGCACCAATTGGGTATGACGACAGGGTTGACCATTTTGCAAACTTTTTCCAAGCCATTAGAAGCGGAGGAATGGTTGTAGAAGATGCTTCTTTTGGTTTAAGAGCTGCTGGTCCTGCTTTAGCAAGCAACCTGAGCTATGAAAAAAAGCAAATCGTCAACTGGGATCCAGTCGCGATGAAACTGCTCAAATAGACAAATGTGGCATGTGTAAGGTTTTTTATTCTTGTATACCTGTGTCTTGCCTACTCGGGCATGATCAGTGCGCAAGAGCTATCCAACTTTAGAAAAAAAACCATAGTCGTTCAAGGTGACCGCACTAAGATTGACACAATTAGCATAGTTCCCAACAGCTTAATCATTGGGTTACTGGATCGTGATTACTTTAAAGTTGATTACGCATCTGCTACTCTATTTTGGTTGAAACCTCCGCCAAAACAAGCTTATGAGGTAACTTATAGGGTATTGCCATTCGATTTCACCAAGGGTTCACAAAGATTATCTTTTGATTCTGTCTTTTATAGATTTGGAATTAGTGGAGAAAAATTGTTGGGCAAAGGAAACGAAAACCGTCCCTTTGATTTTGGTAAAATCAATTCAAATGGAAGTATTGGAAGATCGCTTTCGTTTGGCAACAGACAAGATGCTGTTTTTAATTCAAGCTTGAATCTTCAATTGAATGGCTACATGGGCGATAGCATTTTGCTTAGTGCTGCAATCTCCGATAACAATATTCCAATCCAACCTGATGGAAATACACAAAACTTAAATGAGTTTGACCGAATCTTTATACAATTTTCAAAAGACCGTTGGAAGCTAGCCTTGGGTGATCTTGACATTCGTCAGGGTGAGATGTATTTCCTCAATTTTTACAAACGCTTGCAGGGTGTTTCTTTTCAAACTGCAAACAAAATTGGAAAGCAGATAGACAATCATCTGTTGGCCAGTGGAGCTGTTGCCAAAGGTAAATTCATCAGAAATATTTTTCAAGGCATCGAAGGTAATCAAGGACCCTATCGCTTGAAAGGCGCAAATCAAGAACTGTTTTTTATTGTATTGGCGGGCACTGAACGTGTTTTTATTGATGGTGAATTGATGCAAAGAGGAGAGGACCAAGATTATGTAATCAATTACAATACGGCAGAAATAACGTTCATGCCCAAGCAAATGATAACAAAAGACAAAAGAATTCAAATTGAATTTGAATATGCAGATCGAAACTATTTGAATGCGCAGTTTTACCTAAACAACCGTGTAGAGGTCAATAAGAACCTGAAATTGACAGTCGGCTATTTTGGGAACAATGATTCAAAAAATTCACCCATTAACCAAACATTAAGCAGAGATCAAAAGCAGTTTCTTTCTTCAATTGGCAGTGATGTAACAAATGCTTTTTATCCTTCAGCAGTTGCAGATACCTCCTCTCAATCTACCATTTTATATAGAAAGGTAGATACCTTGGTTTCACCACTTCAACGAGATACGGTTTTTGTTTATGCGACAAACCGAGACAGTGAGTTGTTTTCAGTTTCATTCATAGATTTAGGAGAAGGTGGTGGTGATTATGAGTTAGACAATTCAGTTGCAGCAAATGGGAAAGTCTATCGTTGGGTTTCACCGGATCAACAAACCGGCACAAAGAGAGGTAGGTATTCACCTGTCATCTTATTGGTTGCACCCAGAAAACAGCAGCTTGTTTCGGTAGCTGCAGATTGGGATATAACCAGAAAATCAAAAATGACTGCAGACCTGGCCTACAGTAAATACGACGTAAATAGTTTTTCGAGTAAGTCGACTTTCAACGAAAATGGTTATGCGGGGAAACTTCATTATAAACAAGATTTCGATTTAAACAAATCGAAAGGCTTGAGTTTGGAAACTGACCTTGGGGGTGAATTTGCGACAGCTTCATTTAAGCCAGTTGAGCGTTTGCGGACAGTTGAATTTACCCGAGATTGGGGATTGGATTTGCTAGTGGCTCCTGCGGACGAAAAACTCTTAAATGCTGCAGTAAAGTTGAAGGAGAGAAACAAACAACAAATTATTTATGGGGTGGGAACCTATCAACGAGGATCCGATTTCAATGCTTTACGCAACCGTTTAGAACATCAGCTGGATGCTAAAGGTTGGAAGTTGAACAATGTCTTTGCAATCACGCAATTTACAGATCTAAGTAAACGTGGTTTTTTTCTTAGACCGACTGTAGATGTGTCCAAGCGTGTGGCAGTACTTAATAACCAAGAATTTAGCTTAAAATATATGCTTGAAAGAACCTTGTCGAGGTTCAAGGCCAACGATTCAGTAACAGGAAATAGTTTCTCTTTTTCTAATTTCCAACTTGCCACGCAAACCGATCCTGGTAAACTCAATAAATTGGGGTTTAAATATTTTACCCGATCAGATCAATTGCCTCTGGGTGCTCAATTGTTGCAGTCAGACCGCAGCCACAATTACAATTTAAATGGCGAATGGATGTCTAATGAACACCATCAATTCAGGTTCAATGCCACGTATAGAAAATTGAACATCATTGACACAAGATTTAACCAAAAGCCGGATGAAAGAATTTTAGGGCGTGCAGAATATTTTACAGATCTCTGGAAGGGGGCAATCACTGGAAATTTTCTTTATGAAGTGGGCAGTGGTCAGGAGCCGAGAAGGGACTTTACCTATTTTGAAGTACCAGCAGGTCAGGGTGAATATACATGGATTGATTACAACAGTGATGGTATTCAGCAAATCAATGAATTTGAGGTGGCAAAATTTAGAGATCAGGCGAACTATTTGAGAATTTTTACTCCGACCAACGAATTTATTAAAACAGATTTCCTGCAGTTTAATTACAATTTTGTATTTAATCCTTCTGTGGCCATATCCGAAAATCTAAATAATTACTTTACCCGTTTTTTAAAGAAAATATATTTTCAATCCTCTTTACAAACCAGTCAAAAACAGCTAGCAGCTGGAAACAGAAATTTCAATCCTATTGCAAATGCTGATGCCGACACCAACCTTGTTGCATTTGATCAATTGCAAAGCCATTCACTCTCTTATAATAAGTTCAGTCAGGTATGGGGAATTGATATCAATTATTTCCAAAATACAAATAGGGCTTTTCTTTCTTATGGTGAGGAAACAAGAAAAACACAAGACCTCTCCGTTAGAATTAGAACAAACTGGGCTAGAAAATTGACAGTGGATGTCATTGGAAAATCTGGTAGAAATAGTTTATCAACCCCAAGTTTTAACAACAGAAATTTTGATGTACAGTCGATATCAATTGAACCAAGGATAACCTATACCCAGGGAACCACATTCAGGGCGCAATTGGGATATGTTCAACAGGATAAAAAAAATACCGGAATTGAAAAAGCAAAAATTGGTTCATTGCAATTGGAAAGTAAATACAATGTTGTAGCAAACACTTCTCTTTCGGGAAGATTTACAATGTCTGATATTCAGTTTAACGGTGCTGCATCAACAAGTGTTGGGTACATCATGTTGGAGGGTTTACAGCCTGGTAAGAATTTCATTTGGAGTATAGATATAACTAAGCGATTGAGTTCATTTATTGAAATGAGTATTCAGTACGAGGGTAGGAAAGCAGGTACATCAGGGATTGTAAATCTTGGTCGCGCTCAGATTAGAGCAATCTTATAACAAAGGCCACCTTTTGGCAGCCTTTGTTATAAAAAAAGATAGTTGTAAATGATTACTTGAGAATAGCAATTCCTTCACCAATTTTAAATCCATTTTGATAGACGATAACGGCGTAGTTGCCTTTAACGTATTTGTCTGTTTGTCTCAGATCAAAACTGATATTTTTAGCCTCACCTTGTTTGTATTCAACATCAATTTTTGTAGTAAAATCAACTTGTCCATCCTGTCTTGTATTGATTGAACCTGATGCCAATGTTTCTTCCTTAATTACTTTACCGGAGGGATCTTTGGCAATGATAAATAGTTGTTTTGGTCCTGTTGTTGCAATTCTGTTTTCATCTAGGTTGAAAGAAATTCTCATTTTATCAGCCTTCTTTGCCGAGGTAGTCAATTTTTCTTTACCAGAATTCTTTTCATTAATAGGCGTGATTTTGAAGGCAGAAGCATGAAGTGTAGAACCTACATCAACTTTATTTTCAGCTTCATTTTTAGCGGCTTCTGTACTTGCAAGATTTGTGTTGAGGTTTTTATTTTCTGTTGTAAGATTTTCTTTATCAACAAACAATTGTTTATTCTCTGTTTGAAGACGTTCAATCTCTTTAACGTATTCATCAATTCTGCCATTCATTTCAGCAACAAGTTTTTTTGCTTCGGCTAAATCTGCAGATGTTGCATTTTGTTTGCCTACCAATGATTTAAACTTTCCTTTCAAGATATCCATCTCGGTGTTGCGCCTCTTAACAATACTATCTAATCCAGCATTTGAAGCAGTTAGCTCATCCATTCTTAGTAAAGCGTCATCGAATTCTTTTTGAACAGCATTTTTTGATGAATCTAAGCTGGTGTAATCGGCATTTTTTTCAGCAAGTACTGCTTCTGATTGATTCTTGGCGTATAAGAAATATCCCCAAGATGCAACCAATAAAATTGCAAGTAAAATAATAATGTTCGATTTGTTGTCTTTTTGATCTTTTGGGTTTTCACCGCCAAATCCAAGGTTATTTGCACTCATAATTTTAGGTTTAGTGAATAAAGTTGATGGGTTCTCAATAAATTTGTTGTTACAAAGAAACTAAAATTCATTTCAATCAATACCTTCGGTAATGTTAAAAAGAAGGATAGATATGTATTGTCAGTTTATATTAATGTCTTTCTTAAAGATGAATGCTTAATGAGTGTTGAACAGATATTGAGTGATTGGAGTCGGAAAACGTACAAACCTGTCTATTGGCTAGAGGGAGACGAACCCTATTATATTGACAAATTAACCCAGTTTGCTGAGCATCAGATTCTTCCGGCTGATCAAACTGCCTTCAATTTATCGGTTTTTTATGGTAGAGATGCAAAGGTAGACGAAGTGATAAATGCCTGCAAGCGCTATCCTATGTTTCATGAACTTCAGGTGGTAGTGTTGAAAGAAGCCCAACAGATGAGGGATCTCGATAAACTGGAAACCTATATCAGTAATCCTTTGGGTTCTACCATCTTTATTGTAGCGCACAAAGAGAAGAAAGTGGATGGTAGGAGTAAATTGTCAAAAATCTTGAAAACCAAGGCGGAGGTATTGTCAACCAAAAAATTATACGACAATGAACTGCCAGAATGGGCATCATCGATGATAAAAACCAAGGCGCTTGATATTCACTCAAAAGCATTGCATATGTTGGTTGGTCATATTGGAAATGATTTACAGCGGATTGAAAATGAGGTTGACAAACTTTCAATCAATTTACAGGGGAGAAAGCAAATCACTGAAGATGATATCGAGAATTTCATAGGAATTAGTAAAGAGTTTAACATTTTTGAGCTTCATGCTGCTATCATAAACAGGGATCTTCCTGCGGCACTGAACATCATCAATTACTTTTCATCCAACCCCAAAGCAGCGCCAATTCAACTTATTCTTCCCACTTTATTTTCATTTTTTAGCAAACTTTATGTTGCTGCTTCAATTGGATCTAGGGATGAATACAGTTTGTCGGCAGCATTGGGTGTAAAAGGATTTTTTGTGAAGCAGTATATCCAAGCATTGCAACGGTATAATTACACAGATATTGAGAAGGTGCTTATGCTGTTGCAGCATTACAATTTGATGAGTGTTGGGATAGGTAGGGTCAATATTGATGATGCATCCCTGTTAAAGGAAATGGTGGCTAAAATAGTGATGAGGGATTCATGATTCAAGCAGGGCGTTTATTTCTTCTTTGTCTTTATGAAGTTGAGTTTTTAAGGCCTCCAATCCAGCAAATTTCAATTCTTTTCTTGTGTGAGCAACTAAACTAACCACCAAGATTTCGTTGTAAATATCTTCATCGAATTTAAAGATATGTACCTCAATTCTTCTTTCTTTTCCATTTACTGTTGGCCTATAGCCAATATTCATCATTCCTTTATACGCCCTTGTTTGTCCACCTTTCAGAAGAAGCACGTGAACGGCATAAACGCCAGAGGCAGGAATTAATTTATCGCTATCAAGCATTGATAGATTTGCGGTTGGAAAACCGAGTGTTCTTCCCAGCCTATCGCCAACCACAACAGTACCAATAAGTTGGTAATTGTACGTAAGCAATTGGTTGGCCAATTTAATATCTCCATTCAAAAGCGCATGTCTGATGTTGGTAGAGCTAACCCTAGACTCGTTTAAAAGTTTTTCAGGAATTTCTTTCACTGTAAAACCGCCACTGACACCAAAGTCCTTGAGCATCGACAAGTCTCCTGAGCGGTCTTTGCCAAAACGGTGGTCGTTTCCTATAATGATCACTTTGGGGTGAAACAGGTCAATTAGAAACTTATTGATATAGTCTGTTGCAGACATTTCTGCAAATGCCGGATCAAATGGCACTACAACCAGATGGTGGATTCCAAGGTGTTCAAACCGCTCTATCCTTTCACTGAGACTGGTTAGCAGGGCAGGGGCATCTGCATTGTTCAGAATTCTTCTGGGATGGGGGTGAAAGGTAATGACCACCGTTTCGCCCTGAATTTGATCAGCTACCTGTTTGAGTTCATCTAAAATTGCCAAATGTCCACTGTGCACACCATCGAATGCGCCTATGGTAAGCACGGGGTTTTTAAAAAGAGGCAATTGTTCTATCTGAAAATGTATTTCCATTCGGGTTGCAAAAATAATTGAAAAGGGATTATCTACATCCGGATAATAAGAATGATTCTAAAAACTTGTCATTTCAATCATCTAAAGTAGTTTTGCCAATACCAATCCATCACATGAGTTTATACAACAAACGAGGA
>JBFYPP010000028.1:0-14573 GCA_041303255.1 Chitinophagia bacterium
CCAGCAGAAGCACCAAACTTGTACATGGGGGTGTTCGTTATTTGGCACAAGGAAATATAAAACTGGTTGTTGAAGCTCTACGTGAAAGGGGTTTTTTACTTGCCAATGCGCCGCACCTTACACGCGTGCAGCAATTTATAATTCCAGCATATAGCTATTTCAACAAATGGTTCTACGGTATTGGATTGTTTGTTTACGATTTATTATCACGTAAGCTAAGTCTTGGTCAGCCTTCACTTTTATCAAAAAAAGCGGTATTGAAAAAAATGCCAATGATCAACCCCTATAAATTAAAGGGCGGAATTGTTTACACAGATGGCCAATTTGATGACGCGAGACTTGCATTGGCACTTGCTTTAACAGCAAATGATTTAGGGGGTACTGTTTTAAATTATTTCCAAGTTACACAGCTACTTAAAAAAAACGGTAAAGTGATAGGGGTGGTTGCCGACGATGAGTGGAGTGAAAAAACGTTTGAGTTAAATGCAAAAGTGGTTATCAATGCAACTGGTGTATTTGTAGATTCAATTTTGGATTTAGATGATCCGGATACTTCTGCAATGGTTATGCCATCACAGGGGGTCCATCTGGTTGTTGATAAAAAATTCTTTCCTGGAACCGATGCTTTAATGATTCCCAAAACCAACGACGGAAGGGTTTTGTTTGCATTGCCTTGGCATGATAGGGTAGTAATTGGAACAACAGATACTCCATTAAATATAATCAGTGAAGAGCCCATTGCATTGGAAGAGGAAATTGAGTTTATACTGTTGCATTTCAACGAGTACACAACTGCTCAGCTCAAACTAGAAGATATACTTTCTGTATTTGCTGGCCTGCGGCCCTTGGTGAAAACTTCCAACAAAACCAGTACTTCGCTGGCGTCGCGTGACCATACGATTCTGGTTTCTAAAAGCAACCTCATCACCATAACAGGGGGTAAATGGACAACCTACAGAAAGATGGCCAAAGATGCTGTAAACAATGCAGCGTTTATAGCCGGTCTTCCTATTGTAAAATGCACAACCAGGAATTTACCATTGCATGGTTGCACCAAAGAACTTAAATACGGAGATCCTTTGTCATCTTATGGGACTGATGCAAAAATTATTCAAAGTATGATTCTTGAGGATCCTGCACTTGGATACAAGATTCATCCTCATTATGATTATTGTTTTGCAGAAATTCTATTTTCTGTAAAATTCGAAATGGCATTAACTGTTGAGGATATACTTGCGCGAAGAAGTAGACTCTTATTGGTAGATGCCCGAGCTGCAATCGAAGCTGCTCCTGTAGTTGCCCATGCCATGGCACCGCTCTTAAATGAAGATTTGGCCTGGAAGGAAGAGCAAGTGAAATCATTTCAGTCCCTCGCAAGCAGCTACCTTGCTACATCAACATAATTTGTATTAAATTGAATAAAATTGCCTGCTATGACTCCTTTCGTTTCTGAACTTATCGGTACAAGTGTAGTTATTTCGTTTGGCACCAGTGTTGTTGCCAACGTATTGTTAGATAAAACCAAAGGCAACAATGCAGGATTAATTGTAATTGCATTAGGTTGGGCCATTGGCGTTTTTGTGGGTGTGTTTATATCTGCAGATGCCAGTGGGGCACACCTGAACCCAGCGGTGTCTGTTGGATTGGCAGTGGCAGGAAAATTTCCTTGGGAAGATGTGCCTGGATTTGTTTTGGCGCAGTTTTTAGGTGCGTTTGTAGGCAGTACGATTACCTACTTAATCTATAAGGATCATTTTTCAGCTACCAAAGACCCATCCTTAAAGTTGGCAGTTTTTTGTAATACCCCCGCTATTAGTAAACCTTTCAATAATTTGATGACAGAGACCCTTGCAACATTTATTTTCATGCTTTCCATTTTGTTCATCCAAAAAGGTGAAATGAAATTGGGAGCGCTCGATGCTTTACCTGTTGCCCTCCTGGTTTTGGGAATTGGTCTTTCTATGGGAGGTCCAACTGGCTATGCCATCAACCCAGCCCGAGATTTGGGTCCACGTATCATGCACGCTATCCTTCCAATTCCCCAAAAAGGGGAAAATGGCTGGGGATATGCTCCAATTCCCGTTGTTGGTCCGGTTTTAGGCGCTATTTTAGCCGGACTGCTGTTTTCCCAGCTGTAGAACTGAGCGGTAACTAAAAAAATTCTTGAAAGCAATTTTTTAGATCCCCCCATCCTGTTTACCTTTGCGGCCGGAAACTGATTTAATATCAAAATCAATCATTGAACATGGCTAATAAAGGAAAAATTAAACAGGTGATTGGAGCGGTGGTAGACGTCGCTTTCGATGGCCAGCTTCCAGAGATTTACAACGCCCTAGAACTTAAAAAAGAAAATGGCGAAAAGCTCGTTTTAGAGGTGCAGCAGCACTTGGGCGAAGACAGTGTTAGGTGTATTGCCATGGATGGTACTGAAGGCCTGGTGCGTGGAACCGAAGTGATAGATACCGGCAAAGCCATTGCAATGCCTACTGGGGATGCTATTAATGGAAGGTTGTTTAATGTTACTGGAGATCCAATTGATGGACTCCCTGCAGTTTCTAAAGAAAATGGACGTGCTATCCACGCCAAGCCTCCAAAGTTTGAAGATTTGAGTACGGCTACTGAAATACTTTTTACAGGTATTAAGGTTGTCGATTTGATTGAGCCTTACGCTAAAGGGGGTAAAATCGGTCTATTCGGTGGTGCAGGTGTTGGTAAAACCGTATTGATTCAAGAATTGATTAACAATATCGCAAAAGGATATGGCGGACTTTCTGTGTTTGCCGGTGTAGGTGAGCGTACACGTGAGGGAAATGATCTACTTAGAGAGATGATTGAGGCAGGCATCATGAATTATGGTGATGATTTCAAACACAGTATGGAAGAAGGTGGATGGGATTTGGATAAAGTGGACATGAATGGATTAAAAGATTCAAAAGCAACTTTCGTTTTCGGACAGATGAATGAACCTCCTGGAGCACGTGCGCGTGTTGCATTGAGTGGATTAACCATCGCCGAGTATTTCCGTGATGGTGATGGCGAAGGCAAAGGGAAGGATATTCTTTTCTTCGTTGATAACATCTTCCGATTCACACAAGCAGGTTCTGAAGTATCCGCACTTTTGGGAAGGATGCCTTCAGCGGTGGGATACCAACCAACATTGGCTACCGAAATGGGATTGATGCAAGAAAGAATCACTTCTACCAAGAATGGTTCTATCACTTCAGTTCAGGCAGTATACGTACCTGCAGATGACTTAACAGATCCGGCTCCTGCAACTACATTCGCTCACTTGGATGCAACTACGGTATTGAGCCGTAAGATTGCTGATCTTGGAATTTACCCAGCAGTTGATCCACTGGATTCAACATCAAGAATTTTGTCTCCAATGATTGTGGGTGATGCACATTACAATTGCGCAAACAGAGTTAAATTGATTCTTCAGCGTTACAAAGAATTGCAAGACATCATTGCCATCTTGGGTATGGATGAATTGAGTGACGAAGATAAGTTGACTGTTTCTCGTGCAAGAAGGGTTCAGCGTTTCCTCAGTCAGCCTTTCCACGTAGCAGAGCAGTTCACTGGTTTGAAGGGTGTATTTGTAAATATTGAAGATACTATTCGTGGTTTCAATATGATTATGGATGGAGAAGTAGATGAGTATCCAGAAGCAGCGTTCAACCTTGTAGGTACCATTGAAGATGCCATTGAAAAAGGGAAGAAGATGATGGAAGCTGCTAAAGCTTAACCAACCTAAAGTAGTAAACACATGAGAATTGAAATATTAACACCAGAGAAGAAGTTGTTTTCGGGAGATGCATATGGCGTTCAACTGCCAGGCATTAGTGGATCTTTCGAGGTGTTGGAAAAGCATGCCCCCATGGTGAGTGCGCTTGGTAAAGGTGCTGTGAAAATCCTTTTGGATAAAGCAGGAAAAAGCAGTTCTTACAAAATCAATAGTGGATTTGTTGAAGTACTCAACAACCAAGTTTCTGTGTTGGTAGAAGGTGCAGTTGAGGCTTAACCTAAACTATATATTGTAAAAGGGGACCAATGGTCCCCTTTTTTATTTTTCATTGCAATAAAAAAATTATTGGAATACCCTGATATAATCTACATATAACCACTGTGGGAAATAGGTAGTGGCATTTGGAGAACCAGGCCAATTACCGCCCACTGCCGTATTGATTATAAAAAAGAAAGGCTCATTAAAAGGATGTCCAGTACCTACAATAGATACAGGGTTGAACTCGTTAATTAATTTGTCGTCAACCAACATCCTAATTTTATCTTGTTGCCAATCCAAGCTGTATACATGATATTCATCTGGAAGTGGTTTGTCATTCAATAAAGAAGCAGACGTGTTTCTTGCGTTATTTCCAAGTTTGTAGTGAATAGTAGAATAAACCCTGTTTTCGTCATGGCCCAGAAATTCCATGATATCAATTTCGCCACAAGCCGGCCATCCTGCTGTTTTGAAGTTGGAACCAAGCATCCAAAAGGCAGGCCATATTCCCTGACCCCTCGGGAGTTTTGCACGGATATCTATTCGTCCAAATTTAAAAGATTGCTTATCCATTGAAACAAGGCGAGTAGAGGTATAGTTTTTCCCTCCAAGAGTTTCTTTTCTTGCTTCAATTATCATTTTTCCACTACTGAATGAAACGTTATCACCACGAGTATATGATTGAAGCTCATTGTTGCCCCAGCCACAATTCGGACAACCATCGCCCACATCGTAACTCCAATTATTTGTATTTAAAGTTTCTGCGTTGAACTCATCACTCCATACCATTGTTTTGCCTGGGTAGGAAGTTGGACTTGTAAATCCAACATCATCAACTGGAATCTTACTGTCATCATTATTAATTACACCCAAGCCAATTCCGTCAAATATGCTACAGTTGACTGCATTTGAGAGCAAAACTTGAAACTCATCTACGCCTTCTTTTAGGTCATCAGCCACAATAGTTACGGTCACTTTTTTTGTGGTTTCACCGGCTTTAAATGTAATTACTTGATCCAATGCTTGAAAGTCTTCATTTGCTTTTGCAAAACCATCTTTTGTAATTACCCGCACAGAGGCTTCTTGTGTAAGCGGTTGAGTCAGTTTGATAGAGAATTCCATTGTTGAAGTGCCGCCATTGCCTTCATTTTGTTGAATATCATCTATTGAGATACTTGCTGTTGCGGTTGGTGTGGTTTTTTCTTTATCACATCCAATAACCAGTGCAAGGAGCAGGGCTAGTCCTAAGAAGGATTTTTTCATTTTTTTCTTTTTCTAATTCTGAAGATAAATAAAATTCACATTTGGTTTATTTCCTGTTTAATGCATTGGATTCTAATTTTTATATTTGCCTGTGTTTAAAAAAAATAATTTACCCCGATTAGCCATCTCTATCTATTTTTTCTTCAGTGGTTTGGTGTTCTCAAGCTGGGTTTCGAGGATCCCGCATATCAAAGATGAATTCGGTTTTAATGAGGCAGAGCTAGGAGGTATTTTGTTCATGCTTCCCCTTGGGTCGCTTGCAGCTTTACCGATATCGGGTTGGTTGGTCCAAAAGTTTTCCAGTCGGGTTATTGGGTTGCTGAGTATTCTATTATATACGGCTCTTTTGTATGGTATTGCAGCAGCAGAGCAGGTTTTTCAGTTGTCTGTTACGCTGTTCTTATTTGGTGTTGTTGGTAATTTTTGCAATATCGCTTTAAATGCCCAAGGGCTTTCTATTCAGGAGCGCATAAAAAAGCCTATTCTTTCAAGTTTACATGCCATGTGGAGTTTGGGAGCATTTGTTGCAGCAGCCATCAGCGGGTGGTCTATGAAGATGGGCTATTCCACCGACTTGCATTTTTTATTGGTGGCGGTACTTGCATCTTTTGTGGCCTTGGTTCTGGTTTATTTATTTGTTGATGATGTTGGTAGTGATGGCAGGGAACAAAAAATATTTGTATTGCCCAACCGCAGCCTGCTTTTATTGGGTGTTATTTGTTTTTGTGTGGCGATGACTGAAGGCGCTATGGCAGATTGGAGCTCGCTGTATTACAGACAAGTAGCCAACGAAATGCACAATGTAAGTACTGCAGGATATACCGCCTTTGCATTTTGTATGGCAACAGGTAGGTTTGTGGGAGATTTTTTTATTCATCGGTTTGGTCATTCTCGGGTGCTTAAGTTCAATGGTGGATTGATTTTAACCGGTATTGTGATGGCACTTACTGTATCAGTTCCCGCAGTTGTAATTCTAGGATTTGCATTGGTTGGATTTGGTGTTTCTTCTGGCATACCAATAGTTTATATGTTGTCTGCGAAAAACAAAACCATGGCACCTGCTGCTGCCTTGGCTGCGGTGAGTAGCCTGGGGTTTACTGGATTCTTAATTGGTCCGCCTATCATTGGCTTTATTGCTCAGCTTACAGGATTGCGCTATGCATTAACCATTGTGGCTATAATGGGATTAATTGTTTGGGTTCTCTCCATGCGCGTGAAGTCTGGCAAGCTTAGTTGAGCGAAGGGTCTAAAGGATAGTTGATGATTTGTTTGAATTCTTCACCCAGTAGTTTGACCGCATTTTTCCAAATCAACTCTGATTGAGGGTGGAAGACCAGTTCTTGGTTTGATGGAGCACAGAGCCAGCTTTTCTCTTTTATTTCTTCTTCTAATTGACCGCCTTCCCACCCTGAATAGCCAACGATGAACCTTATTTTCTTTTCATCAATGGTGTTTGTTGCTACCAGTTCTTTGACTTTGTCAAAATCACCTCCCCAATATATTCCTGCGTTGATGTGTATGCCTCCAGGGATAATTTCTGGCATGCAGTGTAGGAAAAACATTTGTTCCTTGCCAACTGGACCACCATCGTATAAAGGGAGGGTGCAGCTTGATAAATCTTCTACCAAATCCCCAACCAAATGATCGATTTTTTGATTGATGGTAAATCCAACAAAACCATCTTCTTGCTTTTGACACAGGAGCACGACCGACCTTTGAAAGTTTGTGTCTTTCATAAAAGGCTCTGCAATGAGTAAGGATCCTTTTTCTGGAATGTTCATAAACCTAAGTTAAATAAATTCCATATCTGTATCTTCATCAAACACCGAACTTATTTTTGTCTTTACATGAAAAAGTCTTTTTCTATAATTACTGTTTTGATTACTATCTCATTGATAGGAATTATTATCATTCAATATTCTTGGTTAAAGAATGTTGCGGCAATACGGAAAGATCAGATAGCGGGAAAGGTAGACATGGTTGAATTTGAAGTGGTTGAAGCACTTGTAGATGAAAAAATGCAATATTTGCCACAATTGCCAGTAGATGGTTTACCAAAAGGTGGGCAAGAACAACTCCTAGAAATGATTCGTCCGCAGACCATTGCGGAGAGATTTTCTGTATCCGAAATACAAACCAAATTTGAAAAAGCATTCGAGACCAATGGGTTAAAAGGCGCAAAATTTCAGTTTGCTGTTTTGTCTGATGCAAACAATCTTGGTCCGGATTTGGCTTCCCCAGACTATAGTAAACACTATGAAATGGGACTAAAGGATTCCGTAAACTATTGGATTCATGTATGGCCATTGGTATCCTTGTCTGGAGATGATTCAAAAATGCTTGCGCCAGATGAAAAATTGGTGCTTATCATTTACGATATGCAAGATTTTGTAATGCGTTCTATCGGGTGGATGATTGGCGTTGCAGTTCTTTTTACATTGATCATCATTGCTGCATTTTATCTAACTATTCGTACCATACTCACGCAGAAAAAATTGAGTGAGATGAAGACGGATTTTATTAACAACATGACGCATGAACTAAGAACACCTCTTGCAACCATTTCTATTGCTGTTGACACATTAAAAAACGAAAAAGTGATTGGTAATCGGGATCAGGTCTTGGCAATTGGACAAATCATTAAGAATGAAAACCTGCGAATGAATACCCAGGTTGAACAAATATTGCAAGCAGCACAACTCGATATTGATCAGGTCTTAAAGGGGAAAGTTGAACTTCATGTACATGAGGTAATGAAAAAATTGCAGGAGAAGTTTGCGCTTCAGGTTGAGGAAAAAAACGCAATTGTAACGTATTCGCTTGAGGCAAGTGATGACAAAGTACTTGGCCATCCTGTTCATTTTGTAAACATGATTAGTAACCTAATTGATAATGCATTAAAATACGCTAAAGAAGACATTCATCCTGTTATTGAAGTCTCTACCTACAACCATAAGCAGCATCTTGTAGTAAGTGTAAAAGACAATGGTATTGGAATGACAAAGGAAACCGTGTCAAAGATTTTTGATAAATTTTATCGTGCACATACAGGGGATGTACACAATGTAAAAGGTTTTGGATTGGGTTTAAATTATACACGCAAAATGGTAGAAGCACATCAGGGTACTATAGATGTTCAAAGTGCGCTCAATAAGGGGAGTGTATTTAAAATTTCAATCCCACTTGTTTAGTTATTTATCTAGAAACAAGATTGACCCGTCTCCATAACTTAAAAATCGGTATTGGTTCAATAAGGCATTTTCATAAATGTCTTTCCAGCGTTTACCAACAATGGCAGCAATCAGCAGTAGTAAAGTAGATTGTGGCTGGTGAAAATTAGTAATTAGCGCGCCTACAACTTTGAAAGAATATCCAGGTGTAATGCAAATGCCAGTATGTCCATTTAAAGTAGTTGCATTTTGCAATCTCATTTGGTGAAGTAAAAATTGAAAAACCAATGATGATTCGGGTGTTTTAATTTCGCTCCATCCAAAATGATCCCATTGGTTCAAGTGTAGTGCATTTAAATTTAATTTTTCCTTGTTGTGCATTAAGGAAAGTCCAATCCAATACAAGCTTTCAAGTGTACGTAATGAGGTTGTTCCTACTGCTACAATCATTTTATTTTCATCTGCAAGAGTTGCAACAGTTTCAATTTTTACTTCAAAATATTCTTCATGCATTGCATGATCAGCAATGGTGGATGATGTAACCGGTTTGAAAGTTCCTGCACCAACATGCAGTGTAAGAAAAGAATGATTAATGCTCTTTTTTTTCAATGAAGAAAAAATAGTTTCTGTGAAGTGCAAACCTGCTGTTGGTGCTGCTACAGATCCTTCCTGTTTTGCATACACCGTCTGATACCTGGTTTTGTCTGCTTCTGTATTTTCTCTTTTGATATATGGGGGTAGTGGAATGAGTCCGGTTTTTAAAAGAACATCACTAAATGTAATTTCTTCGTTCCATTCAAACTCAATTAAGCAATAGGTTTCATGCTTTTCAATATTTTTTGCAAATACTACTGTTGTTGATGCCTCCCCATGAATTTCAAGCGATAACGTTTCGTTGTTTTTCCATTTCTTACTTCCCCCAACCAAACATTTCCAACGTGTTTTTTCCAGGTGATAAAGATTTTCATAGTTTCCATTTTCCGGTTCTAATAAAAATATTTCTATCCCACCACCTGTATTCTTTTTAAATTTTAATCTGGCTGCAATAACCCTTGTATTGTTAAATATCAATTGAGCATGCTGTGGCAAATGGGAGGCCAGGTCTGTGTATTGGGAATGCGTTATCTGGCCATCTTTATAGACCAACAATCTTGAGGCATCCCTCTTTGCTGTGGGTTCAAATGCAATCTGTTCTTGCGGTAATTCATAGCTGAATTCCTCCATTTTAATTTCAGGAAGGACATTTTGTTGATTCATATGTTGTAGACTATTCACAGGTTATGCACACCAATTTAGTGTAAACGCACACGAATTTGAGCATTTTTCGCTGAAAGCCAATAGGAGAGAGGCTTTCCGCTGTGGATAAATATAGAATTCGATTTTGGGGTTCAAAAGTGGGATTTTGTGTTATTTTGTGTCAATAAATGTTATTTCATTTAAAACATTGAAAATGATAGGGTTCATCGGCGAATACGAGGCTACCATCGATAGCAAAGGTAGGTTTCTTCTCCCGGCAGGCATAAAAAAACAGCTGCCAGAGGGACAGATTCCTGTTTTTGTAATCAACCGTGGTTTTGAAAAATGCCTCTCGATGTATCCTATGGAAAGTTGGGCACCGCTTTACCAGAGTATCAGCTCATTGAACGACTTCGACCCAAAGGTTAGGGAGTTCAGGCGTTACTTTTTGAATGGTGCCATGCAGATTGAAGTGGACAATGCTGGCAGGTTATTGCTACCAAAGAGTTTGATGGAGCATGCTGGTTTGGAGAAAGACATTGTGTTGGTTTCTGCAGTTAATAAAATGGAAATATGGGATAAAAATAAGTATCAGCAGTTCTTTGAAAACTTTTCACCCGAATCTTTCAGTGGTCTTGCTGCTGAAGTGATGACAAAGAAAGAGCAACATTGATAAAATGAAACAATGATGCCAAACGAGCAAAAATCGAATAAGGTGGGCGCAGAAGATAATCGGCCTTACCATGTTCCGGTTATGCTTAAAGAGGCAGTAGACGCCTTGTCTATTGATCCTTCTGGCATTTACGTGGATTGTACTTTTGGTGGTGGCGGACATGCTAGAGAAATTCTTTCCAGGCTTAACGAAAACGGAAGGCTTTATGCTTTTGATCAGGATCCTGATGCAAAAGCCAATTTGACTGCTGATACGCGTCTTATATTCGTCCCCCACAATTTTCGTCACCTTGCCCGCTTTCTTCGTCTTTACCAAATTCAGCAGGTGGATGGCATTTTAGCAGACCTAGGCGTGAGTAGCCACCAGTTTGACGAACCCGCTCGTGGGTTTTCAATTCGTTATGATGCGCCTTTGGATATGCGAATGGACAATGCAGTAGGAATAACTGCTGCTGAACTCATTTCGCAATCGAGTCCAGAAAAGCTGCAATTGATTTTTCAAGAATATGGAGAGGTTACCAATGCAAAGACCTTGTCTCATTTATTGATCAATCACATCCGACTCCAGCCCATTGTAACGGTTAATGACCTCAAGAGTACACTTGCACCTGTAGTAAAAGGAAACCCAAACAAGTATTTCGCCCAAGTTTTTCAGGCATTGCGCATGGCGGTAAATGATGAAGTGGGGTCGTTAAAAGATTTGATGCAGCAGTCGGCTTCAGTACTGAAGCCAGGCGGCAGGATGTCGGTCATTACCTTTCATAGCATTGAAGATAGAATTGTAAAAAACTTCTTTCGAGATGGAGCAATAGAGGAGCAGGATATCGACCCTGTGTATGGTACACGAAAGAAGACGCCATTCAGGCTGTTTAACAAGAAGCCAATTGAACCATCTGCTGAAGAGTTGAAAAGTAATCCAAGATCGAGGAGTGCAAGATTGAGAGTGGGGATTAAAAATTAGAAATTATAAAATTAGATATGTCAGAAAAAAAGAAAGAAGGTAAGTGGTTGTTCATCAATCAAGTTTGGTTGGTGAAGAATGTACCTTTTTTTCTCTACTTGTCGGCCTTAGCTGTTTTATACATCTACAATGTACATCATGCAGAAAAAGCCATCAAGGACATTAACAAAACATCAAGAGACTTGAAAAACCAACAATACCAATTCAAAATGGTCAGGAGCGAATGGATGTTCATGACCAAACAATCCGAAGTAGTAAAAGCGGTGGAAGCCTCCGGGATCAAACAGATCCTGGAGCCTCCAATCGCAATTTTAGATTCGGCAGAAAATGACAAAAGAAAAACCGATTAAGTATAGTGGAAACAAAAAAAGACATACTGTGGCGTAGTTACCTCATTTACATGGGAATGATGGTATTTGGCATTTTTGTTTTTGCCAAAGCCTTTTACATTCAGCGTGTTGAAGGGGCCTATTGGAAGTCGTTAAGCGACAGCCTTCATTTGCAATACAGAGAAATGGATGCTGAGCGCGGAACCATTTACAGTGAGGATGGAAGGATGTTGAGTAGTTCTATTCCATTTTTTGATATCTATTTGGATTTTGGCGCTGATGGAATTCAGGAGAAAGACGGCAAAAGATTCAAAGACAATATAGACAGTGTTTCGATTTATTTGTCTTCCATTTTGGGTGAAGGAACAGCAGCTGAATACAAGAGGGAATTGATGGATGTATTTGAACGCCAGAACAGGTATTACCTCTTGCATAAAAATATTGGTTTTAAGCAATACCAGGCATTGAGAGACATCAGTTTCATCAAAAAAAATAAAAATAAGAATGGATTTATTTTTGTTGAAAAAGAGAAGCGATTAACGCCGTTTGGTTTGCTTGCAAATAGAACCATCGGACTCTCACGTGAGTATACAGATGGAAGTGGCAATTTGGTTACCAAAAATGTGGGTTTAGAGAAAACTTATGATAGTTTGTTAAAAGGGGTAACGGGTAAACGTTTGGTAAGAAGGGTTGCTGGTGGTGCATTTGTTCCAGTAGAAGGTTCAGAAATTGAACCTCAAAATGGAAGCGACGTGATGACTACCATTGATGTGAATATCCAGGATGTTGTAGAACAGGCCTTGTTAAAAGTGATGACGGAAAATGAATGTACCAATGGTACATGCATAGTGATGGAAGTTAAAACTGGTAAAATAAAAGCAATCGCTAACCTTGGTCGTCAACCTGATGGTTCTTACTCAGAAGATTTCAATTATGCAATTACAAAATCAGAACCTGGGTCTACCTTTAAGTTGGTAACGATGTTGGCTGGGTTAGAAGATCAATACATCAACCTTAATTCAACAGTGAATTTGGAGGGAGGTAAATGGAGTTTTAGTAACAGAACGGTATGGGACAGTGAAAGACACCACAGGACTGATGTAACGTATCAGCAAGCGTTTGAGCTGAGTTCAAATGTAGGCATGGCCAAGTTGGCAGTTAACCATTATTACAAGCAACCAGAAAAGTTTATAGCACATTTAAAACGATTGAAATTAGATCAACCAACGGGCATTGATTTGGTTGGTGAGTCTAATCCTTCAATTCCTAGCACAAGTAGTAAAACTTGGAGTAGTGTTGCATTGCCTTGGATTAGTTTTGGCTACAACATTGCAATTAGTCCGCTTCAAACGCTCACCGTATATAATGCAGTTGCAAATGGAGGTAAGATGATGAAGCCTTATCTGGTGAATGCGGTAATGCAAGATGGAAAATTAATTAAAGAGTTTAAGCCTACTGTTGTACTTGATTCCATTTGTAGCAAAACAACTTTGGATCAGCTAAAGACCTGTTTAGAAGGCGTGGTTACTTCAGGTACCGCAAAGAGTTTACAAAGTCCTTTTTTCTCTTTTGCCGGTAAAACAGGAACTGCGCAAGTAGCCAATGGAAATAAAGGATACACCGAACATATTTATCAAGCTTCATTTGCAGGTTATTTTCCAGCCAATAATCCTAAATACTCTTGTATAGTGGTAATTAAAAACAAGCCATTTGCAGTAAAGTATTATGGAGGTGCAGTAGCAGGTCCGGTTTTCAGAGAAATTGCCAATAAACTTTTTACTGTCGATGCCGAGCTCTATGCCAACTATAAACATAATGTTGTTACCGATAGTTCAAAAGCACTATGGAAGGGTTCTGCTGCTGATTTCAAAACCATCGCCAAGCAGGTAAAGACAACAATGGCGGACTCTGGAAAAAAAGGCAATTGGAGTACCGTACAGGCCAACAGAATGCAAGTGCAAATAGAAAACTGGAGAGTGGAAAATGGGACCATGCCGGATGTGAAGGGATTTGGTTTGAAAGATGCATTGGAGTTGTTAGAAAAACAACAATTGCAGGTGATTGCGACGGGTAAAGGAAAAGTAGTAGGACAATCTATTTTACCTGGGACACCTGTGCAGCGCCGACAAACAGTTTACTTAAACCTCGCCAATCCGATTGATTAATATGGCATTGTTGCAAAACATATTATACAAGGTTAGTATTAAAGCACTGGTTGGTAAGACCAATGTGGAGGTTTCTACTATTGCTATCGACTCACGAAAAGTAGAGGCGGGTGCTTGCTTTATTGCAATACATGGAGGCGCCCAAGATGGGCATCATTTTATAAGTGCAGCAATTGCTAAAGGTGCGGTTGCAATAGTTTGTGCGGTCATGCCTACGCAAATTCATCCTGAAGTTGTATATGTGCAAGTCGATGATACTAGAGCGGCTGCAGGAACGATGGCCCATGCTTTCTATGGAGCGCCCAGTAAGCAACTCAAGCTGGTAGGCGTTACAGGCACCAATGGAAAAACAACTGTAGCTACACTCTTGTATAAGCTATTTACAGCAATGGATGTGCAAGCTGGGTTAATATCCACAGTCTGCAACATCATCAATGGGGAACTGATTCCTTCAACACATACAACTCCGGACGTGATCAGTTTAAATCACTTGTTAAGGCGGATGGTGGATGCTGGTTGCACCCATGTTTTTATGGAAGTGAGTAGTCACGCAATTCATCAACAGCGGGTAAATGGACTCCAATTCGCCGGTGGGGTATTTACCAACATAACACATGATCACCTAGATTACCATAAAACTTTTGATGAGTACATCAAGGTAAAAAAATCTTTTTTTGATGGTTTGTCCGATGCTGCTTTTTCTATTTCAAATATGGATGATAGAAACGGGGCAATCATGTTGCAGAATACAAAGGGAGATAAATTCTACTACAG
>JBFYPP010000029.1:0-14532 GCA_041303255.1 Chitinophagia bacterium
GAAATCTTTCAGAATTCATGGCGATCTTTTTTACCTAAAACCTACGGTTGGTTTCAAAGGATTAAAATCAGGTGAAAGCATCACCGTAGATGGAATAGGTGATGCTTGGGCATTTAATATCTCTGACGCTCCTTCGGGTTTTTATTTGGTATGGGATAAGGAACCTAATAAAACGTATGCCATAACAAAGACCACTGCAACTCCACCAGCAGATATCAATAAATTCAAGCGCTCCCCCAACCAGGTGAATGATCAAGTAACTCCTGAAATGGTTTTTGAACAAAATGCAACCATCAAAGATTTAGCAAATCAGGACATACCAGTTGTTTTTCCAACTCCTGTATTCTATCAGGCTAGAGAGGGAAAATTCATACTCAGTCCTGCTACGGCTATTCAAGCAGACCCTGCATTCTCAAATGAAGCTGCATTGCTGAAAGAAGAATTAGAAAATTTTACCAGTTTCAAATTCAATGCCAATCAAAATTATTCTACCAGCATTCTACTGGTATTGGATAAAACCCTATCAACAGAAGCATACACCTTGAGTGTGAGCAACAACCAAATTAAAATCTCTGCTTCAGAACCTATTGGCATTTTTTATGCCATCCAATCTTTGAAAAGTGCAATGCCACTTGGTGCCTGGAAAACAAAACAGGAAACACTTGATGTTCCTTGCATGGAAGTAAAAGACCAACCAAGATTTGGGTACAGAGGTTTACATATAGATGTTGCCAGAAATTTTCAAACCAAAGAACAAGTAAAAAGAGTATTGAACTGGATGGCGATGTACAAGCTTAACAAACTTCATTTCCACTTCAGTGAGGATGATGCGTGGAGAGTAGAGATACCGGCACTTCCGGAGCTGACGACCGTTGGTGTAAAACGCGGACATACATTAGATAGCAAAGAAAACATGCCTGCATCTTATGGTTCTGGTGGTGACATTAATAATATTCAAAGTAGTTATTATACACGCAACGATTATATCGATATACTCAAACATGCAAAGTCGAAGTTCATTGATGTTATCCCAGAAATAGAAACACCCGGACATGCCCGTGCTGCGATCAAAGCGATGGATGCACGTTATACAAGATTGATGAAAGAAGGTCAACCTGAAGAAGCAAAGCAATATTTATTATCGGATCCTGAAGATCAATCTGTTTATGTTTCTGCACAGTATTTCCGTGACAATGTAATGTGTGTTGCACAACCAGGGGTTTATAATTTTATTGCGACTACCGTAGATGCATTTATTGATATGCATCGTGAAGCAGGCATGCCATTAAAAACAATTCATGTAGGCGGAGATGAAGTACCACAAGGTGTTTGGGAGAAATCACCTATTGCCCAAAACTTACTCAAGCAATTACCCAAAGACAAATACAGACAGACAAGCGATTTGTGGTTGTACTATTGGGATAAAGTGCATGCAATACTAAAAGAACGTAATCTATATTTATCAGGATGGGAAGAAATTGGTATGCGTGAATCCAAAGTGAATGGCAATAGAGTGATGATGGTGAATCCGGAATTCGCTAATAATAATTTTCATACGTATGTATGGAATACTGTTGTTGGATGGGGTGCAGAAGATTTGCCTTATCGATTAGCTAATGGAGGATATAAGGTAATACTTTGTCCGGTTTCTAATTTGTATTTTGATCTTTCTTATCAAAAGGACTTCAACGAAGTTGGCTATTACTGGGGCGGATTTGTAGATGTTGACAAAGCATTTTACTTCATACCATACGACTATCTAAAAAATACGAAAGTCGATCGTTTTGGTGTGCCTATCGATCCCGCGATTTTACAAGGTAAGGACAAGCTCACCGATTATGGCAAAACAAATATTGTCGGTTTACAAGGCGAGCTCTGGAGTGAAAACATCAGAACTGCAGACGATTTGGAATACCTAGCATTTCCCAAGATGCTCGGACTAGCAGAACGTGCATGGTCGGCTGACCCAGAATGGGCCACTACAAAAGATGCAGCGTTATCAGCATCACTTTATCAGCAAGCATGGAGCAGCTTTGTGAATGTTGTAGGCAAACGTGAGCTGACTAAACTCAACTACTACCAAGGTGGTGCAAACTTTAGAATTCCTACCGTAGGTGCTAAACAAGTGAATGGCCTTGTACATGCGAATATTCAATTGCCAGGCTTAACTATTCGCTATACAAGTGATGGCACAGAGCCCTCTATCAATAGCAAGCAGTATGTTGAACCAATTGCTGATAAAGGAATCCTTAAACTGAAAGCCTTTGATAGCAAGGGAAGAAGCGGGAGAACAATTGAAATTAAAAATTAGAGGTTCTTAAATTGGGCGATGACATCCATTCGCTCATGAAGGATTCTTATGATTTCAATTTTATTTGATTTGATACGATAGAAAATCAAATGTGCTTTTACTTTTGATGCATAATATCCTTTCCTGATATGACCATAGTTCAGTCCTGCATTCGGATGGGTGCAGATAGCATTGATTTCATTGATAATCAATTGAAAATAGCGATCAGCTTGACGCTCTGACCAATTGTGATTTGTAAATAACCAAATGGATTCTAGATCTTTAACTGCTGCTTTTGAGATGCTCCAACCAAGACTCATAGATTACTTGCCTTCATCTGCTTTAGAAATGTCTTGGAATCAAATCCATCCATAAACCCAGTTTTCTCACCCACTGCTAAGGCCTTATTCAATTCTTTTTTCTTTACCTCTTCGGCTTCCATCAGTCTAAGTGCTGTACGAATTACCTCACTAGCAGAACTAAATCTTCCAGTTGCAATTTGTTCCTCTATAAATTGCTCAAAGTGATCTCCCAAAAGCATGGAAGTGTTCTTAGCCATAATTGTTCTTTCCATAAATATACCAAGTTTTGGTATTTCATAATTGCGATTACACAAACTTCAGTGCTTTGAATATATTAAGCGCGGTTATTTTCACCTACTATGCTGTTATTTTAACGAACTTGTTAATTATAATACACTAATGACTGTCGACAAGAAATCTAAAAGAACAGCAGCAAACGGAGTGCATATCCAACTAACTGTATCCTTGTAATCAGCTTCTGAGTAGGTACGGACAATTAAAGTTTCTTTATAAAAGTTGCTAGTAGAATCTAGTCAAATGATTTAACTTTACCTCTGCAACAGTCAATACCAATTGGTATTATCACAAGTAACCCTGCTAAGAGCTACCCATGAACAAAATTTATTTTTTTGCCCTTTGCCTTGTTGGAAGTTCTATACTTTTTTCAAGCTGTAGAAAATCAGAACAAGAACTTACAGGAATTGTAAGGCTGCCTGGCTCCAGAATTGGGTCAGGCGTGATGGATATAGATGGCAACAAATATCCCAGTGTGGTTTTTTCTAATGGGCAGGAATGGATGAGTCAAAACCTCAGGGTAAAAAGATTTAGGAATGGTTCACCTATCCCAGATGTACAAGATGGTACACAATGGTCGCAGCTAACTACTGCTGCACGTTATAGCTCTCATCCAAATACGCCCGCACCTATAAATTTTTATTACGACACATTGTATGGTCAGTTATATAACTATCATACAGTTTCAAATACTGCTGGACTTTGTCCGGCTGGTTGGCATGTTCCAACCGACAACGAATGGAAGCAACTCGAAAAAGCAATGGGCATGCAAGATGCGGAATTGGATAAATTGGGATGGCGCGGAGACCAACCATCCAATATCTCTGGAAAATTAATGGCCAATCCAGATGAATATGATTTATTGCCAATATGGTTTCAGGGAGGCGGTACGAATTCAAGTGGATTCAATGCCATATCCAATGGATGGCGTTCACCCAATGGCAGGTTTGATTCAGAGTCAGAATATTTTCAATCTTATTGGTGGAGCATTCCAGAGACAGGCACGAAATCTGCCTGGGCAAGAGGATTAGATGCGGGTCAATGGGGAGTAGATAGAAATTTATTTGACAAAAAGACTGGTTTTAGCATCCGTTGTATTAAAGGAGAAGGAGCAGTCGGTCCATCAAATATCAGCAACTTTAAAAACGATGGGCTCAACGAATCCCCTACCCAAGCTAAAATTTTTATCACCAACATGACCGGTACTGTTGGCAATAATGGAGGAAGTGAAATTTTAAAAAGTGGTGTTTGCTGGAGTACAAAACCCAATCCAACATTAGAAGACAGTGTTGTACTCAGTACAGACAAACAAAATATTTCAGTCCGCGTAGCTATCGGTGGTGAAGACAGAGAAATCTACTTCCGCTTATTTTCACTAAATGAATATGGTATTGGATACAGTGAAGAAGTAAAACTAAAAACTCCATTAAAAACAGTACTTGATATTGAAGGGAATGAATACAAAACATTCATACTTCCTTCAGGCACCAGATGGATGGCGGAAAATTTAAGGACTTCTAAATTTTCAGGTGGACAAGACATACCCAATGTAACAGCCGATAAGGCTTGGGGTGAACTTACAACATCTGCTTGGTCATATTATGATAATAATTCCGCCTTTAATATTCCCCATGGAAAACTCTACAACTTTTTCGCTGTTATTGATTACAGAAATATTTGTCCGAATGGCTGGCATGTGTCAACTGATGAAGATTGGAGAGAGCTGGAAGTCTTCCTTGGAATGAGTATCGAAGAAAGCCTATACGATTCTTTTTATAAAGGCGCAAGAGGGATCAGCACCAATGTTGGAGGAAAATTAAAAAGTGCGAGTGGCTGGTTCGAAAACGGGAATGGTTCCGATTTGATTGGATTTAATGCAAAGTCTTCAGGTGGGAGATTTGCAGAGCCTGGATTTTTTAGAGACACCTGGAATGTTAGGTTTGATACAAAAGACAAGAATACCTACTTCTGGACTTTATCGTTTGATAGTAACGGAAAGGCTTGGGAAAGAATTATCACTTACTATGACGGTGATGTTTCAAGAATCGCGGGTGTTACAGATATCAATCTGGGATTCAACTTCAATCATGCTAAAAATGGAAGTTCAGTCCGCTGCGTTCAAAACAAGTGATGAGTAAGCAAGTCAAATAGAAAGTTTATGCCATTACTAACCAAAGATAAATCCATTGCACTTTATGCCGCCTTCGTTTCTTTTGGTACCTATGTATTTATTTTTGGTTTTAGAAAATCATTTACGGTTTGCACTTTTGATGGTTTAACTTTTGGTCCTATTGCGTTTAAAACGGCTTTGGTAATTAGTCAAATGCTGGGTTATTTATTGGCAAAGTTTTATGGCATTAAATTTATCTCAGGATTAAAAAAAGTCAACCGATATAAAATCATTTTTTTGCTGACCGGAATTTCTTGGTTGGCTTGGTTATTGTTTGCCATTGTTCCTGCGCCATACAATGTTGCTTTTTTATTCTTAAACGGATTCCCATTGGGCATGTTATGGGGTGTTGTTTTTTCCTATGTAGAGGGACGAAAAACCACCGACTTTATCGGAGCTGCTTTAGCCGTAAGTTTTATTTTTTCATCGGGGTGGGTGAAATCAGTTGGAGCTTGGCTAATGGAACAATACCACATTACTGAGTTTTGGATTCCCTTTTTTACTGGCTTGGTTTTTGCATTGCCCTTGGTAATTTTTGTGTACGGTTTAGAAAAAGTACCACCACCATCCCCCGAAGACGAGGCATTAAGAACAAAACGTATACCAATGACAGCATTGGACCGTAAACAACTATTAATGCAATACCTACCAGGAATAATTGCATTTGTAGCCATCTATTTATTTGCCACCATTTTTAGAGATATTAAAGATAATTTTTCGGCAGAGATGTGGAAAGAGATGGGCTATGGTTCCAAGCCAGCCCTATTTACACAAACCGAAATTCCTGTCACCATTTTTATTTTATTTATTATTGCCTCAGTTGTTGTCATTAAGAATAGCTTCAAAGCCTTAATGGTTGCACATGTATTAATTTTATTCGGATTTATTATTGCAGGATCTTCTACTTATTTTTTCACGGCGGGTTCATTAGATCCCTTTTGGTGGATGATCTGGGTCAGCTTAGGATTATACTTGGTTTACATCCCATTCAATTCTATTTTCTTTGACCGATTGATAGCCGCTTTTTCAATGAAAGGAAATGCCGGCTTTTTTATATACCTGGCCGATTCGGTTGGCTATGTTGGTAGTGTAAGTGTAATGTTGGTAAAAGAAGGGATGAGCTTAGATATAAAATGGACAGCATTTTTTTCACAAAATGTAATGCTTCTCTCTTTCATTGGTGTATTTATAACAATTTATGCAATGTATTATTTTTTCTCAAGGGCAAAATCTGCAGCATTAGTAAACTAGACTAGAGTTTGAATGGTAAACTATCTTTAAATATAAACCCCATGATTAAAATATGGAATAATTAGGGGAAATTTGCAATTAATAAATAAACATAAGCCATGATTAAAAAATTCGTTTTTACTATGTTGGTGCTAGGAACATTGGCTTGCAACAACAACCAAGAAAAACCAAAGGAAGCGGAGCAAGTAACCATGCATCAACATGAAACTGCAGCTGAAACTAAGTATACACCCGAAATGGTAGTTAATAAAAAGGATTTTACCTGTGGAATGCCTGTGACAGCAGGAATTAGCGACACTTGTCACTTCGAAGGAAAAGCCTATGGCTTTTGTTCACCAGAATGCATGGCAGAATTTAAAAAAGATCCAGCTTCACAATTAGCAAAAAAGTAAACTATCTCAAGTATTGAAGTCGCTTCATTGGCATAGATCCAAAAGGATCTATCAGTGTGTAATAATAGGAGAAAGAAATTACGGTCTTTTTAGCCCATTAAAGTTTATGATTTTGTTAGTCGGTATATCAGCAAAGCAGCACGCTTTGTAAGAAAAGGAAGATCATTTAATTTAATGGTTTCCCCAGGTGCATGTGCACCAGCACCTGTTGCGCCTAATCCATCAACACAATCAAGATATGCTGCAACATAGGATATATCGCCTGCGCCTCTGGATCCCGGATTGCCGGCAGCAGAAGGGCCTTGACCAAGGTCTTGAGAAATACCATCAATTACTTTAAGTATAGTTTCATTTCCAGGAGTTGGTGCCATAGACGGTATGCCATCTTCAAATTTGATGCCTGCATTTGTTCCTTTCAAACTCTTGCCTACAATTTCACGCATCGCAGCCCTTGCATTTTCTTTCTGTTGTTCTGTAAGAAAACGTAAGTCGCCAGAAACAACAACTGCTGGAGAAATAATATTGTCTTTCCCTATAGCAGAACCAGAAGCCTTGCTGGCATTGTATTGTATTTCAGACCCTCCGATGATTAAACCAGGATTAAACGTGAGGTATTGTTCTGTACTCAGCGCTGTTCTGAATTCGTTGATGATTCGGGCAGCTTCGTAAATGGCGCCATAACCAGCTCTATCTGAGAAAATTCCAGATGAATGACCCGTTTCAGCAGTCACTTCTAATTTCCAATCACTGGATCCCCTTCTTGCTGTAGCAATCGTATTTAGTCCAGTTGCGCCTTCAAAACCGATTGCAACTTCAGCCTGTTTGGCACGTTCTATAAAATCTGCTCGACTAACTGAAACAGGCTCTCCTCCTCTTTCTTCATCGCCAGTAAAATATGCCGTAATTGTAACATCATCCAATAACCCTTGTGCATGGAGTGCTTGTAAAGCTTTGATCATGATTACGTCTCCACCCTTCATGTCGTTCACTCCTTGTCCCGTTGCTGTTGAATCATTCACCATAGTGAAAGGAGTAAAAGGCATATCGGGTTCAAAAACGGTATCCAAATGTCCAATTAGAAATAGTTTTTTCCCTTTCTTCCCTTTTCTTTCAGCCACCAAATGTCCTGCGCGTTTGACAGAATCCGGCATTGGTATCCATGTGCAGGTAAATCCTACTTTCTCCAGTTCGCGGGCATATACTGCTCCAACCTTTTTAACCCCTTCAATATTGAGACTTCCACTGTTGATGTTTGCAGACTCTTTCAGTAATTCAATAGCCGACTGATTATTGGTCTGAACATGATCAACAATTTTCTTTTCTACTTTAGATAGTCCCTGCGCATTTAATCCTGCTACTTGAAAGACGATAAAACAAAATATCAATAACAGATGTCTCATAAAAGGTTTCTTTGTAAAATAAAAAAAGGGCTTTAAAAGCCCAAAGTATGAAAAAATTTAAATGTATGCTAAGTGATTAATTGACACTTAATTTATCCAACTCAACCTTGAGGTGTTTTGCGGGAACAACTCCAGATTGACGCCATTTCACAAAGCCATTTTGAAAAATCATTAGCGTAGGAACCCCTTGCACCTGAAATTGCTGTGCCAATGAAGGATTCTTATCAACATCAATTTTTAGGATAGTAGCTTTATCCCCCACCAGGTCTTTGACTTCTTTTAATATGGGGGCCATCATTTTACATGGTCCGCACCACTCTGCAAAAAAATCGACTAATACCGGCTTTTCCCCTTTGATAATTTCCCCAAAAGTTGAATTAGCTTCCATGTTTTGTTTCTTTTTTAAACATACTGAATACCAAAGTACCCATCATTGCGAAATAGAGGGTGCTGTTGAGTGGACTAGAAGTGATTTTACAAGTGCCGGAATTGCAACCAATGAACTTCCAGTAGAGAAAACCAACAAGTCCTCCAACAACAGCACCGACCATATGTAAGGTGTATTTTTTCATTTACTTCTTAACTGAACAAGTGTTGATTCCCAATATTGGATAGAGTGGACAAAAACTGATAAGACTGGTTAGTGCAAAAATAGCAGAAGCTGCCACAAGAACCAATCCCAATGTTCCTGTAACAGTGCCAGTAAAATAAAGTGCTGCAAATACAACTGCAAGAAGTGTACGAACTAGCCTGTCGATGCTGCCCATGTTCTTTTTCATAATTACTTGTTTTAATTGTTAGTTTAAAAGGTTTCAACAAAAATAGACGCTAACTTTTCTAGAAAAGGTGACTTCTGTCACCCAATAAATATGGAATTTCTACGCTTTAGTAATATTTAAGCGGTGAATCCTTAAATTTGACATCTCAATGATTAGGCTTACTTTATTGATTCTCATTTTTTTATGTATTAAAAGCTCGTTTGCTCAGGAACAACCCTTGAGTACAATGGAGGGGAAGTTGGATACTGGGTATTTTGCAAAAAAAAATACTGGGCACATCAAAATTGATGGAGTTCTTTCAGAAGATATCTGGCAACATGCACAAAAAGCCACTCATTTTATTCAGAATTTCCCCAATGACACTATGTTGTCTGCTGCGAGGTCTGAAGTAATGGTAACCTATGACGACAAGTTTATTTATTTCGCTGGTACATTTTACAATTCAGAAAAACACCAGAAATACGTAACACCATCTCTAAAAAGAGATTTCAGAGGCGAAGCAAACGATGCAATTGTAATTAGCATAGATCCCTTTATGGACCGTTTGAACTCTTTTTCTTTTGGCATTAATCCATTTGGCGTGCAGAGAGAAGGATTGGTGGTAAATGGAGGAGTAATGAGTGATGACCTTAGTTTGTCGTGGGACAACAAATGGTACAGCGAAGCTAAAATTCATGAAGATTACTGGACCATGGAAATGGCTATTCCATTGGTTACACTTCGATTTAGAAATGGAGCAAAACAATGGCTGATCAATTTTTACAGACTTGACTCACACAATGGTGAAAGGTCAGGCTGGGCAAAAATACCCAACCAATATGCGATGATTTCGTTGGCATTTTCAAAACCCCTTGAATTTGAAACTCCAATTCAAAGAAAAGGTCCGAATATTTCACTCATCCCTTTCGTCTCACCCGGATTTTCCCGTAATCCCATAGCTCCAAACTCAAACAAATTCAAGTCTAAATCAAACTTTGGTTTTGGCGGAGATGCAAAAATTGGGATTGGATCTTCGTTGAATGTAGACCTCACCTTTAACCCAGACTTCTCACAAGTGGAAGTGGATAACCAAGTCACCAACCTTGACCGCTTTGAAATCCTCTTCCCAGAGAAACGTCAGTTCTTTTTAGAGAATGGTGATTTGTTTGCCAATTTTGGTACAGAAGGGGCAAGACCTTTTTTTTCGAGAAGAATTGGTGTAACAAGAGACCCAAATACAGGACAGAATATTCAGAATAAAATAGATGCAGGTTTAAGATTAAGCGGTAAGGTACACGATGATTTAAGAATTGGGGTTTTGCAAATGAGAACAGCCGCTATTGATTCAATTAATGAACCTGCAAATAATTTTTCTGTCATTGCGCTTCAACAAAAATTATTTCACCGCTCAAGTTTAGGAGTAATTTTTACCAATAAAGATGTAGTTGGCTCCAATGACTATAACAGGGTAGGTGGAATTGAATATAATATTGCTTCAAAAAACAATGCTGTAAATGGAAAAGTATTTTACATGCAATCTTTCGACCCCATAAAAACAAGAGATAATGCATCTTTTGGAACAAATATCATTTACAATACAAGAAAATTTGAGACTAGACAACGACTGCAATACATCGGAGAAAATTTTAACCCAGAAGTAGGTTATTTAAGAAGAGCCGGATTTACAAGGTTAGCCGGTGATGCACAATTGAAATATTATCCAACAAGTGGAAAAATCAATAGACATGGCCCAATGGTTGACTACGATTTTACCTACTTTCCTGAAAAGGGAATGACCGATTATGATCTAAACTTGATGTACAATATTTTGTATAAAAATTTTACACAATTGACTTTTAGATTTAGAAGAGATTATACAAAGCTTACTGAAGATTTTGACCCAACCAATACAGGGGGAGAAAAATTAAAAGCTGATGAAAGATTTGTTTATTATTCGATGAGTATAAACTTAGTAACAGATCAAAGAAAAAAACTATTTGGAAGATTTCAAACAAGATCAGGGGAGTATTTTAATGGGACAAGAATAAACTTAGATGCAGATATTACTTATAGAATTCAACCTTTTGGAAGCATATCGACTGTGTTTTCTTATAATAAATTGAAATTCCCACAGCCCTACAAGAGTGTTGATTTGATTTTAGTTGGACCCAAAATCGACCTTACCTTCACCCGCTCTTTATTTTTGTCTGCTTTAATACAGTACAACAACCAGATAAACAACATCAATACCAATATACGTTTTCAGTGGCGGTTTGCACCTGCATCAGATCTATTCATCGTGTACACAGACAATTATTATGCAGATACTTACCGCTCTAGAGGCAGTGCGCTTGTTTTAAAAGCTACTTACTGGTTTAATCTTTAATCAATCTGCACTTGTGCAATAATACGAAGTGGACCGCCACTGCCCTTTCCGATCTTCATGGGTAATGCTACTACATAAAGACCTTTTGGTGGTAGTCTATCAAGTGAAGCCACATTTTCAAATGCTGGCCTGTTACTTCCCATCAATATTTGGTGTGTTTTGAAATCCTTTGATTGTCCATAATCAATGCTAGGTGTATCTAAACCCATGGCTTTGATGTTTCTTTTTTCAACCAACCATTGGGTAGTTTCAGGATGGACACCCGGGAAATGGAGTTCTGGAATTGCATCTACTCCTTTTTTGATGGTACCGAAATATTTCTCACGATCTGGATAGAATTGTCCGTATCCGGTTTTAAACAAGATAATGGTATTGGGTTTAATTTCACCGTGCTCCAATTCCCATTCTTCTACATCAGCAATGGTAATTTGGTAGTCGCGGTCTTTCAATGCATTTATTGAAACATCGATAACAATTGCATTCCCTGTCAGGTTTTCTAGTGGAAGTTGGTCCACAGTTAATCCATTTTCAGCAAAATGGATAGGTGCATCTAGATGTGTTCCCCCATGCTCAGGGGTTTTAATTGAATAAGATGAATAATAATAACCCGAAGGAGTCCTTCCCTTTGAATCTGTACTGTGTTCAAAGCCCGTAGGGTTATTTGGCCAATACAGCGTAGCTGAATCAAAAGCATAGGTAAGGTCTACCCAGTTACGATCGTCAAATAGTCTGTCATCATCTGCTTGTTTGCAAGAAAAAAGCAAGAAGAAAAGAATTATAGTTAATAATCGCATTGGATGTAGGTTTTAAAGATGAAATTAATGAATAAAATCAAGATCAAGCTGAAGTGGAATTCAAATAAAATAAAATTCACTTTGAATTGATGAAATTTTATTTTAGGTTTGTCTAAATTTTATATTAGTCGATATGAAATATTCAGTTAGCGAAGAAAACTACATAAAAGCAATTTATCATTTACAACAAGAGGTTGACAGGGTAAATACCATGTTATTGGCGAGTACCTTAGAAACTAAACCCGCTTCAATAACAGATATGCTGAAGAAGCTAAAAACAAAGCGGTTATTGGACTACAAACCCTATTATGGGTTTAAATTGAGTGCTGAAGGAAATAGAGTAGCATTAAGTATTGTCAGAAGACATCGTTTATGGGAATTTTTTTTAGCAGAAAAGCTTAAATTCAATTGGGAAGAAGTGCATGAAATGGCTGAGGATTTAGAACACGTAAGTAATAAAAAATTGATTGATAAGTTGGATGCCTTTTTAGGTTACCCTAAATTTGATCCCCATGGTGATCCGATTCCTGATCAGGATGGAAAAATACAGAAAGAAGAACATGTTTTATTGAGTGAATTAAAATTAAAAGCACAAGGAAGAGTAACAAAAATTAAAAGTCATTCAAAGAAAATTATGGACCTCGTTGCACATCAACAAATTAATATCGGATCAAGAATAACAGTGAAAAAGGTATTTGAATTTGACGAATCGATGGAAATAGTTATTGATGGGAAAACCACAAAGAACATTAGTCAGCAGTTGGCAAAAAATATATTTATAGGTAATGCTCAGTAAAAAAGAGGAAAGGGTTTCATTAAGTGAAGTGTATCAATCGGTTGATACTACCAAAAAACTTGTAGGTTGGAGAAAGTGGTTTGCCTTTTTCGGTCCAGCCTATTTGGTAAGCGTGGGTTATATGGACCCGGGCAACTGGGCTACCGATATTGCAGGAGGAAGTAAATTCGGTTATCAGCTTATTTGGGTCTTGCTCATGAGCAACCTGATGGCACTGGTGTTACAAAGTTTATCTGCAAGATTAGGAGTGGTAAGACAAATGGATCTTGCCCAAGCCAACAGAATCACTTACCCACGTAGTATTAATTTTGTGTTTTACCTTTTAGCAGAAGTTGCTATTGCTGCAACAGATCTAGCGGAAATCATTGGAATGGCCATTGGCATCCAATTACTTACAGGATTACCCTTAATTTGGGGAGTAATACTCACAGTAGCAGATACTTTTCTTTTTTTGCTTTTACAAAAAAGAGGTATTCAAAAAATGGAAGCCTTTATCATTTGTCTTATTGCAATTATTGGCTTTAGTTTTCTAACGGAAATGTTTATCGTACAGCCTGATTTAGCTGAAGTAGCCAAAGGTTTTATACCAAGCATACAAAACGAGGAGGCACTTTATATTGCAATTGGTATCATTGGTGCCACTGTTATGCCCCACAACCTTTACTTACACTCCGCACTGGTACAAACAAGAAAGATATCGAGGGATGAGAAAAGTATAAAAAGAGTACTGAAGTTTAATTTTATTGATAGTGCAATTGCGCTGAATCTTGCGTTTTTTGTAAATGCGTTTATTCTTATTTTGGCAGCGACAGTGTTTTATAAAAGCGGAAGAACAGATGTTGCAGAAATTAGACAGGCACATGAGCTTTTGGCACCAATGTTGGGCACAAACCTAGCACCCACTTTATTTGCCATCGCTTTAATAGCGGCAGGACAAAGTTCTACGATCACTGGTACGCTTGCGGGACAAATTGTAATGGAAGGATATTTACAATTGAGTCTGACCCCTTGGGTAAGGCGATTGATTACACGACTCATTGCTGTCATTCCAGCAGTTGCAATCATTTTAATCAATGGCGAGAAAAACATTGATGATCTGTTGATCTTCAGTCAGGTTATTTTGTCTTTACAACTGGGCTTTGCGATCATCCCTTTGATACATTTTACAAGCGATAAAAAGAGTATGGGTGTGTTTGCGATAAAACCCTTCCTAATTATTTTAGCCTCCCTCATTACCGCTGTTTTGGTTTATTTAAACATACGCATGGTTTACGAACAGGCTTCAAGGTTTTTTATGACTTCAAGTTCAAGCCTCGCAAAATCAGGAATAATAGTAGCTGGACTTATTTACATCAGTTTACTTGTTGTAGCTGTATTCCATCCACTCATCAAGAAAAAGAAATTGGTTGAAAATTAAACCTGTAATCGTAGAATCAAAATTACCTGATTTGTCCACTTGCCCATTGTATAGCCAAAATACTCTTAAAGAACTTGGCTTTTAATTCTGCCAGCTTCTGTTGAGACTCCAATAGTTTAGTCTCTCGCGTATTTACAAGAAACATGCTGCTTTCGCCAATTGAAAATTTGGTCTCCTCTGCCTTCAATAGCTTTTGCTGGTTTTGTACATTCCCTTGAAAAAGGATCACCTGCGTTTGTGTTGCCAACAACTCATTGTAAGCGGCTTTCACCTTATTGATGA
>JBFYPP010000030.1:0-14045 GCA_041303255.1 Chitinophagia bacterium
ACTTCGTGATTTGATGGAACTGATTCAACGGAAGAAAGAATTTCTTCTAGCAATGATTTTCCTTCTTCAAGGGTTTTGTTCATTTTCCAATTTGCAGCAGCGATTTGTTTTCTCATTTTAGTATTGATTATAGAGTTTGTTTATGTTTTCCTTGAGTTGTTCTGAGGGAGATTGTCCTTTCATGGCCATCCATTTTTCCAATTCTCCCATCAGTTTTTCAATTTCGTATTTGTTCTTTCCTTTATCCCCCCAAGAAAACGGTGGAATGTATTTGGGTGATAAAGATTCATTTGCAAATACATTTGTGAATGCGCCAAATACAGAGCCACTGTTGATGGCGGTGTTCACGGCGGTTTTTACATAATCGCCCATAAAGACACCGGATTTTTCATTGGCAATTCTAAATGCGTTGCTATGCATATCCCATATTTTGATTTTACCTGCCGTATTCTTTAGGTTAGAGCAGGTTGTGCCTGCACCCAGGTTACACCACTCCCCAATATAACTGTCGCCAAGATACCCATGATGAGATTTGTTGGAATTCGCATGTAAAATACTGTTCTTTATTTCTCCGCCCACCACGCAATTTTTTCCAATATTTGTGCCTTCATACAAACTAGCTCCCATTTTTACCACGGAGTTTGCTCCTATAAAAACTGGACCTCTAAGCATAGCACCAGCCATTATTTGAGCATGTTTATCAATTACTACCGCTCCATTTTCTGTATTGATAAAGCAGTGGTCGATTTTTGCGGTAGGATCAATCAAGACAGGGTGTTCACCTGTATGAAAAATTGTTTTGGGTAAAGAAGATAGAAATGAGGAGGTGTCTAATAGTTGAAAATCTTCTTTTAAAAAGCCAATATTCAATTGAACAAGCTCCCAAATGCGTTTTAAAATACTAAACTCCTGATCTTGTATTTTTTTAGACTCGAATAGCAATTCCAGATTTACATTGGCTTTAGGAATTAAATTGGCTGCTAAGGAGAAATCAGCATCTTTTTTTTGGGTGAACGTGAGGGAGATGGACTGATTTTGTGCTATGAACTTCCACCTCTCTTTAATTGAAAAAATACCAATTCTGAGGTCTGAGACCGACCTGGTGAGGGTAAGTGGAAGGAAATCCTGTTGGATATTCTCTTCGTCTAGGTATATGGAATAATTTTTCAATCTTGTCAAATCTACGACTAGAATAGGAAAAGAAAAACCCTCCGTTTGGAGGGTTTTGAAATTACTTTTTTGCGTATTTCTTTTTGAACTTGTCTATTCTACCTGCTGTGTCTACAAGCATGTTTTGGCCAGTGTAAAACGGATGAGATGTATTAGAGATCTCAAGTTTAACAATTGGGTATTCATTGCCATCTTCCCATTTAATGGTCTCTTTTGAAGAGTTACCAGAGCGGGTTAGAAATGTAGTACCGTTACTCATGTCTTTGAAAACTACAAACTTGTAATTTTCTGGATGTATTCCTTTTTTCATATTGATGATTTTTAGGCTTCATGGATTGTGCCATGAGTTATTAATAAGGTTGCAAAGTTAGGGATTAATCCCCTATTTTTCAATTTTTAAGAAAATTAGCTTTTCATGTTTTCAAACTGGAGGGGTAAATCGAGTTCAGCTGTTTTGCAAAGCTGCATAACTTCCTGTAAATCATCTATTTTCTTGCCTGTAACCCTAATTATGTCATCCATAATTTGGGTTTGGACTTTAAGGCCTTTTTCTTTAATCAGTTTGGTGATTTTCTTGGCATCCTCTTGTTTTAGTCCATTTTTTACAATCACTTCCTGCTTTATGGTTTTGCCACTCGGGTAAGCTGATTTCGTCTGATCAAAAGCATGGGGAGAAATTCCTTGTTTGTTTGATCTGTTAATGAGTACTTCAACGAGTTGCTTCATCTTCATGTCGTCTCCAGCTTCCAAAAGGATTTTCATGTCCTTTTTATTTAAATCAATGTTTACGACCGAATCTTTAAAGTCAAAACGGTTGGTGATTTCTTTTTTGGTAACGTTTATGGCATTATCTAATGCTTGAGCGTCAACTTTACTTAAGATATCAAAAGAAGCCATGGTATTTATTTTTGAAGAGATAATTTATATCGTTTGCTTGAATCAAACCACAACCAAGCACCAGCAATGATGAGTAATGAGGAGATCAGTTCAGCTTGTGTTGGGTGAAACCCGAAAAGATCGTAGGTTGTATTAACACGGATTTTCTCCACCATAAATCTTTCAAACCCATTGAGGATAAGATAAAGTCCGAATAAAGCACCAGGAGCCTTTATTTTCTTTCTGAAGTACCATAAAACGAGAAAAAGAAGTGTACAGGCTACAATTTCATATAAAGCAGTAGGAAATACAGGTGGGGTCAATTGGTAGCAGTATGCACCTTCACAGTTCTTCATTTTGACGCCAACTTCATTTACATTATGTGGGTAATTGTAAGCCCAGAACCAGTTTGGTAAAAAAGAAGCGCCTTTGAAAGCAAGGTGAGGGATGCTATCCATGTTTCCGTATTCGTTCACAAGCACGGAGGTGAATTCCTGATTGTCCATCAATGTCTGGTGAAACTCCCAATCTGCGGCTTCAACAATTTGGTTTTTTTCGTTGACTTTATAAGCGCTGTTGAATACACCCCAGTCTCCGTCTCCAGAAACATGACAACCCATTCTGCCGATAGCATACGCAATCATAAGTGCCGGTGCAGCTGAATCAATCAAATGACGGATTCCAATTTTTTTGCCTCTGGCAAAAACAATAATCGTGATGGAAGCAAGAATAAGTCCACCGTAAAAAGTGAGTCCGCTTGGTGATAAAAGATTGCCAATAGGATCTTGTATAAACCTATCCCAATTCTCCAAGTTATCAAAAATCTTTGCTCCAATAAAACCTGCAATTGCAGCATAAACAACGATATCCCCTACCCGTTCGTGAGGCCAAATTTTGAATTTTCTTTCCTCTGGTTTTGCTAACGCTTGCTTTTTCTTTTCAAAATACTTCAATCCTGAAAATAAGCCACCGAGAAGCAACCCGCCTACTATTGAACCCTGACTGGAAAAAATGTATTCTTGGGGGTTTACTTGGGAATCATTTAAGAAAACGCCTAATATTTTATATCCTACAAGAAAACCAAAACCAAAGTTGGCAAGAAGTTCTGTAAAAGACGCCGACTTGCCAACCATTATTTTTTCTTCCAGTGAAAACAACAATCCCTCCTCCTCTTTTCTCTTCAGTTCATTTCTCAGAAACATGGCAGCTACAACGAATGCAATGGCAACAAGAAAACCGAAAGAATTAATGTACAAAGTAAACCCTGGAGGGGTAATGCCAAATACATCCTTTAAAAAAAAATAGAGATTGGGATACATAGAAGGTTAGTTACAATATTCTTCGTAAGCAGCCATTAGGTTTTGTGCAATCATTTGTGCAGGTCTTCCTTCAATTTGATGACGCTCAATCATGTGAACCAACTTGCCATCTTTAAAAAGTGCAATAGCAGGTGAAGAGGGAGGATAAGGCAACAGGTGCTCTCTAATCTTACGAACTGCATCAAGGTCGAAACCTGCAAATGTGGTAGTAAGATGATCAGGTTTTTTTAATCCATTGTGAACGGACATTAAAACACCAGGTCTTGCACTGCCTGCGGAACATCCACAAACTGAATTAATTACAACCAGGGTTGTACCGCTAGAGGCCAATTGCGTATCTACTTGTTCAGGGGTAAGCAACTCTTCGAAACCATTTTCTGTCAATTCTTCCTTCATTGGAATAACTATCTGTGCTGGATACATATGTTAAGATTTTAGGCAAAGTTACACAATTGATTGCTTTGAGTTAAATTAGCACAAACAAAGTTTGCCTTGAGATTCTTTCTTTTTGTTTATATCCTCTTAATTGCCAATGTAAGCTTCAGTCAGGAAGCCCAAAAGGACACAATCATTGTCCCTTTAGACACCCTTCCGCTCATTCCCCTTGAACCCAAGCCTACAGATACTATTTTAAGGATAACCAACCTCAATCCGTTTTTTACTTTACAGGTAGATTCAACCTTGGTTTATGATTTGGAGATCAACAAACCACCTCACCATTTCTTCTGGTTTCTCAAAAATGCTCCCATTGGTGTAAAAATCGATAAAAATACGGGGGTCCTCTTTTTTAGAGCCGATAAAAGTTATTTTAAAAGCGGTAAACTAAAATATGATATTCCTTATAAAGTTGAAGTCGGAATACAAAATCTTCGAGATGCCGCTGAGCGAACAGAGTCTAGCTTCACGATTCTTTTTTATAATACAGAAGTCATTGTTTCAAAAGTAAAGCCAACTATTGGGAATACCGTCCAATTAGAAGAAGGGGATTCCATTCAATTTAGGGTGCAATGTGAGGAAGGTAGTTTTCCAATTGAACAAATTACCATCAATTCCAATTATCCCATCAGCGATTTTAAATCAGTCGCAAAATGCAATGACGAATTTAAATGGATGGTACCCTATGATTTTATCAGAGAGAATGATACAAGTAGACAGAAAATAATGATTTTACAGTTTATTGGTACCGACAAATTTCGAAATTCTGACACAGCCACAATAAGGTTGTTTATTAAAACCGGCGTTAACTATCCCCAAAAGAACTTAGAGCACCAACAGGTAGTAGCTGAAATAAAAAAGTACGTCACCAATTTAAAATTGACTTTCTACATGGTGAGTAAAAATATCAAGACCAATAAAAATACCAGGACTACCTTAGACATTTCTGGATCTTCTACAGCCATGTTGGGTACCATCATATCAACCTCCGGATCTTCCAGTTCTTCTCAAAGCTTAGGAAAGATTCTGCCTTCTGTTGGATTGACCTTAGTACCTGTTAAAGAGGCTGTTGCTCCCAATAAAGTACAAGAACAAAACACTGCATCTCAAATTAGGGGTACCATCAAAAGATTGGATTATATGTTGACAGAAAATATGCTTGTTGGAGATCGTGATCCGGATATTCTTACCAAATCAAGAAAGCTCAGAGAAGAGTTGAAGCAGTCTCAACTTCAATTGGTGGATCTTCCTTTGGTTGAATTCGATCCTCGTTATAGCGATAAAGATGCGGAAACCTATTTCAACAACCCTAAGGTGAATAAGAACTATAAACTAAAAATAAAGTAATCAATTGCAGTTGTCTTTCCTGCGCGTATCAATAATATAATTGATTTTCCATTCTCCTTTTTGTCGCACTAACGTAAATGAGTTCACTCCACAGTGACTAAATTTTTCTTGGTAATAAAACTGATAAGGTGTCCATACTATTGCCAAATCACCATCGATTTTGATAGATTCAATTTTTATTCTTTCATCTGCGGCACCTTTCTTTTGTTTTCCGACAAAAGAAGAAAAATCAATTAGGCTACCAGTCTGTACAATGGGATTCCCTGTTTTATCAACTCCAATGGATTGCATAATTGATTTATCAGCAAAACAACGTGTTACACCAATTGAATCACCGTTATACATGGATGTGAACAGTTGATTGACAACAGCTGCTACTTTTTGTTCCTCAGTTTGTGCAAATGAGAAATTAAAAGCCGATAAAGCGATTAAAATGAACGGTAATTTTTTCATGAGCTTAGAGGTAGCCAAGTATTTTTAACATGCTTTGCGCAGATTGTTCTTTTGCATATACCCAATCATGCAACTTGCCATTTTTATCGTGGCCAATGATGATGTGCTTTGGGGATGGGATCATACAGTGTTTAATTCCACCATAACCACTGATTTGATCTTGGTATGCACCGGTATGAAAAAATCCAAGATATAGGGGTTCTTTATTATCGCCATTTGTTTTTGGTAAAAATACTTCGTTCACGTGTTCCTCTGAGTCATAGTAATCGTGACTATCACAGGTTAAACCACCCAGCACCACACGCTGGTATTCATTGTCCCATTTATTAATAGGTAATAAAAGGAACTTCTCTCCTATGCCCCATGTATCTGGTAAGGTGGTGATGAATGAAGAATCAATCATGTACCAAATTTCTCTGTCATTTTGTATTTTTTCAGCCAACACCGAATAGATATGGGCCATACTCTCACCTACAGTAAAGCTTCCAAATTCTGTAAAGATATTTGGCATAGGAACTTTGGCTTTTTTACACGCTTTCTTGATGGTGCTTACAATCTCATTGATCATGAATGCGTAATTGTATTCAAAGCCCAATGAATGTTTAATTGGAAATCCACCACCAATATTGATAGAATCTAACTCTGGACAAATCTTTTTTAATTGACAATAAAGGTTAATTACTTTATTTAACTCACTCCAATAATAGATGTCATCTTTGATGCCTTTATTCAAGAAGATATGTAACATCTTCAGTTGAAATTTCTCTTCGTATCCTTCAATCTGATCTACATAAAACTCAAGAATATCCTTTGCGCGCATACCTAATCTTGAGGTATAAAAAGGAAAATTAGGTTCTTCTTCAGCTGCAACGCGAATGCCTAATTTAAAAGGCTCTCTTACCGCACGTTTGTACCGCTCTAATTCTTCCTTGTTATCTAGAATAGGAATTACATTTTTAAATCCGGTATTGATTAATCGGGCAATTCTAGATGTATAGGTTTTTTGCTTAAACCCATTACAAATAATAAAAATGTCTTTTGTTATTTTTCTTCTTTTGTAAAGGTTATTGATAATTTCAATATCGTATGCAAAAGAGGTTTCAAGATGAATATCGTGCTGAAGCGCTTCTTCTACAACAAACGAAAAATGAGAACTTTTTGTACAATAGCAGTAGTGGTATTTACCTTCGTACTTGTGCTTTTTAATTGCTTGTTCAAAAAGGGTTTTGGCCTTATTGATTTGTGTACCAATTTTTGGAAGGTAGGTCAGTTTCAAAGGGGTGCCATATTTTTCAATAATGGCTTTTAAATCTAATCCATTGAAAAAAAGATTATTGTCCTTGGTCTCGAAACCTTCTTGTGGAAAATAGAAGGTCTGTTTCACAAGGTCAGTATACGTATTGCTCATTTGTCCTTTCAATGTTATTTATTTTAATGCAACAAAATTAATTTTTTTCATTACGTAAAAATAAAAAACCGGATGTTTATTTCTACATCCGGTTTCCTTTATTTCACTTCTGTGTTATTTTACAGAATTAACAAGTTCCTTGAAAGAAGCAGGGTTGTTCATTGCAAGATCAGCAAGTACTTTACGATCTAGTTCAATACCCTTTATCTTGAGTTTATTCATGAACTCAGAGTATTTTAGACCTTCTTCTCTAACAGCGGCATTGATACGTACAATCCATAGACTACGGTAATCTCTTTTCTTTAATTTACGACCAACATAGCTGTAAGTGAGTCCTTTTTCAAGAACGTTTTTGGCAACTGTATATACATTTTTCCTTTTCCCATAGAAACCTTTGGCTTGCTTGAGGATTCTTTTTCTGCGTGCTCTAGAGGCAACGGCATTTTTTGAACGTGGCATATCTTAATAAGTTTAAATTAATGAATTAATGACCTTATTTGAGACGTAATAGTCTCTTTACAAAATCGAGGTTAGAGTGTCCAACCTGTCCTGTAACGCGAAGTGCACGTTTACGTTTGGTTGACTTTTTTGTGAGCAAGTGACCTCTTGAAGGTTTTCTGAAGGTGATTTTACCGCTACCGGTCACCTTGAATGTTTTTTTGGCCCTTGAGTGGGTTTTCACTTTTGGCATAAAAAATCTTATTTTAAGTTACCCCTACTGGTGACTTCGAACAGACGAAGTACTTGTGGGACCATTTGGGAATAGTTCAGTTATTCACTGAAGGAGTGCAAAATTAGTAAAAATGTGGATAATTAGGGAATTTTTTCCTTAAATCTCCAATTATTTGTTGGCTGTCCAGGTATTGTTTTCCGCATTGAAATCAGGGAAAACCTTATCTGGGTCAATTGTCACTCTTTTTAGTTCCTCTTGAACTGGTAATTTCGTTCTTATGCTGGCCGTATTTTGCCATACTTCTACCGGCAATTTAACCCTTCCTTTTGTCCCTGAAATTGTTTCATATTCAATTACAACAGGCATGGCCACCTTATCTAGGTTGTCAATAGTAACAATTGCACCATTTTTAGCATTGTTGTTCTGGTATTCTACTTTGGTCACTGCCTGATCCAAGCGCCAGTTTTCCAAGAACATCCCCTTCCAAAACCACCCAAGGTCTTCTCCTACACTGCTTTCAATACTTCTGAAAAAGTCCCATGGTGAAGGATGTTTATATGCCCAGTCGCGGATGTATTTTTTGAAAGCCTCATCAAATCTCTTTTCACCCACAATTTGTTCTCTCAATAAACCCAAAGAGAAACCTGGCTTGTAATATAGTGAAAGCCCGATGTTGAATTCCTTCATCCCATCAGGTGTTTTCATGATTGCCTCAGAACGATCACTGTATAAGATTTTAGCCATTTCATGGGCACTTGTTGCAGGTTGCGCGTATTCACCATTGTTAAAGTCTTTGGAAGCGATGTCGTTGATGAATGTGTTGAATCCTTCATCCATCCAGCCATATTTTCTTTCATTGCTTCCTACAATCATTGGAAACCAGGTATGTCCCAATTCATGATCGGTAACACCCCACAACGCTTCTGTTTTTGCCGTTGAACCACAAAATACAATGCCCGGATATTCCATACCCCCAACATTACTGGCTACATTGGTAGCTATTGCGTAGGGAAACTCAAACCATCGTTTTGAATAATTTTCTATACTGGCCTTGGTATATTCTGTACTTCTTCCCCAGGCGTTATTTCCATCAGAGCTTGATGGGTAAACAGATTGGGCCAATGCTTTTTTACCACTGGGAAGATTGATTTTGGCTGCATCCCAAATAAAAGATGCCGAAGAAGCCCATGCGAAATCTCTAGCATTGGTGATGCTGTATTTCCAGGTTAGGGTTGGCTTGGCAGGTCTGGAAGCGGCTTGATTTACTTCTTCTCTAGAGCGAATCATCACAGTAGCATCCGATTGATGTGCTTGCTGGTAGCGTTTGAGTTGTTCGGCTGTCATTACCTCAGCAGGGTTCAATAAATCTCCGGAAGCAACCACGATATGGCTTGAGGGGGCTGTGATTGCAACGTCAAAGTTTCCGTATTCTAAATAAAACTCACTTGCTCCTAAATAGGGCAAGGTATTCCACCCTTGGATATCATCAAACACGCAAATTTTAGGGTACCATTGGGCAATAGCATAAATATTGCCATCTGCATTTTTTAAAATCCCCGTTCTATCAGCACCATATTCTGGAACGATGTATTCATAATCGACTTTCACCACTACTTTATCTCCTGCAGGCTTTAGGCTTTTAGGAAGATCTAATCTCATTCTGGTCTCAACAATATCTGGAACCACATCTGTTTCAGTGGATTTTCCAGCACTTGTCGTAATAATTTTAACCGATTTGATGTTATATCCACCCATGAAAGGAGTTGCAGAATTGCCATAACGACTTCTTCCGCCTACTGGTAGTTTGGCAAAACCTCTTGAACTTGGGTTGAAAAGGTTTTGTTCGAGTTGGAACCAAAGGAAGCCAAGTGTATGAGGACTGTTATTCGTATAGGTCATGGTAACTGTTCCGCTGACTTGATTGGTTTTATCATTCAATTCAGTTTTAATGCTATAATCGGCCCTATTCTGCCAATATCCTTGTCCAGGTTCTCCATTACCCGTGCGAATATGGTTTCCATATTGCTTATAAAAAAGCGGATTAAATAATTCATTGGGATCGTACTTTGATACGGGTTTTTGCTGGTCTTGTGCCCAAGAACCAACAGTAAACAGCGAAACCGAGAGCAGTAAAATAAACGATTTGAATTTCATCATTGTGGATTATATGTTCTTATTGAAATGATTGTAAAAGGTCTCTTGACTTATTTTTTAATTCAAATTCCTCTTTTGTTTTTGTAGGCAAACCCATTTGTGCTTGTAAAATTTCCATAGCTTGATTCGGTTTGTTTGTTTTTTTTAACAGCAAGGATAATTTGTAATTATTGGCAATAAAACCAGGATTCAATTTACGGGCTTTTTGATAAAGTTCAATTGCGTTTTCTTTGCTAGCAGCAGGTAAACCGCCAAATATAACCTTCATTGCAGATTTAATTGCGGGATTCAAACTTGATACTTCTTCATTCCAATTTGCTAAAGTGTATATGGCTTTTACATGATTGGGGTCAATCTCAAGTACTTTATCTAACAAGAGGTTAATCTCTTTGGTTAATCGGGCTTTTTCTTTAACTGGACTAATCTCAACCCGTCTACCAAAATACAATGCTTTGGCATAGAAATAGTCGGCAGCACTAGAATCTATTTCTGCTGCTTTTAACACGTATTCTTTTATCTTATCCAATTGAATCCTTTTATCAGCTTCTTCTTTTTGGTCATCAATGGTATAACAGTTCAACTCGACCAACCTCACTAAAATGGGTAGATGAATACCTGGGAAGATTAGGGCTTCTTCGTATTTCTTTATAGCATCATTTGTATTGTATTGACGCTCTAAAGACTTGCCTTCTTCAAAAAGCAGATTGGATTGGGCTTTAACCAATTGTACATGGCAGACGAATAAAACAAAATATAAAAACCAATTTTTCATTATGCGTTCTTTTTTAGTCGCACTCCCACTTCACCTTGAAACCCAGCAATTGGAGGATTCAATTTCACTATTGAAATGTCTACTGATTTTACTGAGCTAAAACTATTAATTATGGATTGAATCATCCTTTCTATCAAGACTTCCAACAATGACTCAGTCTCTTGAAATTCATGTTTAACTAGGGTAAAAACAGAAGCATAATCAACGGTATCATTCAGTGCTTGAATAGATTTTGAATTGTCACAATCAATCAAGACATTAATTCTAAAATGCGTACCCACAATGCGTTCTAATTCATGAACTCCATGATAGCCAAAAAGGAGAATATCTTTTAAAATAATTTGCATATCAGTTACCAAAAAATAGGTAGGCTACAAAGATAGCAGTAATGATTCCAACCAAATCTGCCAATAACATGCTTGGAATAGCATAACGGGTGTTTTTGATACCAACTGATCCAAAATAAACAGCAATAACGTAAAAAGTGGTATCGCTACTGCCCTGAAATACAGCGGAAAGTCTACCTGCAAAGGAATCTGCACCATAAGTGTTCATGGTATCTATCATCATAGCTCTTGCGCCGCTTCCGCTAAGTGGTTTCATAAGCGCTGTTGGGAGTGCTGCTACAAATTGGGTATCAATTCCCATAACAGTGAAAATAGATTTCATACCTGCAATAACTAGCTCAAAGGCGCCAGAACTTCTCAATACACTTATGGCGACAAGCATTGCAACCAGATAAGGAATAATTTTAATTGCAATTTCAAACCCACCTTTAGCCCCTTCAACAAAAGATTCAAAGACATTGACTTTCTTATAAATGCCCCCAGTAAGAAAAATTAGAAAAATGAGTAAAATCAAGCCATTACTTAACACAGTTGAAAAGGATTCAATTTCAAGTTGGTTGAGAAAGATTTTTAGGTAAGCAATTAATAAGCCAATGATGGCAGATATCCCCAGGATCCAGGTTAGAACAACAGGTTGAAAGAGGTTGATTTTTTGTCGAAAGGAAACGATAAACATCGCTGCCATTGTTGCTGCAAAAGTTGCTATCATGCAAGGAATAAAGATATCCGTGGGGTTTGCAGCAGGCGGATTGACAGCTGATCTCATGGCAATGATGCTAATGGGAATTAAAGTGAGCCCTGATGCGTGTAGAACAAGAAACATCAGTTGAGAATTGCTTGCTTTTTCTTTATCCGGATTAATGGATTGCAAACTTTCCATGGCTTTTAATCCGAAAGGAGTTGCTGCATTATCAAGTCCCAATAGATTAGCAGAAAAGTTCATCATCATATGACCATATGCAGGATGTTTTTCGGGAAGTTCAGGAAAGAGGCGACTAAAAAAAGGAGCAACTATCCTAGAAAGGAAACGAATTGCACCAGCCTTCTCCCCTATGTTCATGAAACCCAAAAACAAGGTCATAATTCCAATAAGTTTGAATGATATATCTACACTGTCTGAAGCGGATTTAAAAATTCCATCGGTTACTGCCTTTAGTATCAAAGGATCTCCTGTGACCATCCATTTCACAAAAGCAATAGCAAAAGCGATAATAAAAAAGAAAAACCAGATATAATTCAATACCATGATGCCATGTTTTAGAAATGTAAACCGACAATAAGATAGCTTATCGTTTCATTCGTAGTATCTTTGCCACGCTAAAAAATAAATTATGGCATTACAAGCTGGCATTGTCGGATTACCAAATGTAGGAAAATCAACTTTATTTAATGCATTGAGCAGTGCAAAAGCTCAGGCTGCCAATTTCCCCTTTTGTACAATAGAACCCAATATTGGTGTCATTACAGTACCAGACGAACGCTTGGTGGCTTTAGAGAAAATCGTACAACCACAAAAAGTTGTTCCAACTACTGTAGAGATAGTTGATATCGCCGGCTTGGTTAAAGGAGCAAGTAAAGGAGAAGGGTTGGGTAATCAATTCTTGGGGAACATCAGAAATACAGATGCAATCATACATGTACTTCGTTGTTTTGAAGACGACAATGTAATTCACGTGGATGGATCAGTTAACCCCATAAGAGACAAGGAAGTTATTGATACCGAGCTTCAGTTCAAAGACCTGGACAGTGTAGAGAAAAAAATAGCTAAGCTCGAGAAAATGGTTAAAACGGGTGATAGAGATGTGATTAGGGGTATGGAAATACTAAAAGAGCTTAAGGCACATTTAGAACAAGGTAAAAATGCCAGGGCCTATGTAATTAATGCGGAGGAGAAAGATAAATTCATTGGAGATATGTTCTTGCTCACCATTAAACCCGTGATCTATGTTTGTAATGTAGATGAAAAAAGTGTTGTAGTTGGAAATAAGTTCACTGAAATTGTAAAGGAAGCCATTAAGAACGAACAGGCTGAAATTTTGTTTGTAAGTGCAGCTATTGAAAGTGATATTTCGGTAATGGAAAGTTATGATGACCGACAAATGTTTTTAGAAGACATGGGGCTTTCAGAAAGTGGCGTTGTTCGTCTGATAAAATCTACTTATAAATTATTGAATCTGGCTACCTATTTTACTGCAGGGGTTCAAGAAGTAAGGGCATGGACAATTACAAAGGGCATGAGCGCACCCCAAGCGGCCGGAGTTATTCATACAGATTTCGAAAAGGGGTTTATCCGTGCAGAGGTTATTCGTTACGATGACTTTATATCATTGGGTTCTGAAAATGCTTGCAAGGAAGCAGGTAAAATGGCTGTACAAGGCAAGGAATACCTTGTTCAGGATGGAGACATCATGCATTTTAGGTTTGCTGTTTAAACTGGACAAATTGTACTATAAAAAAAGACCGACTGAAAAGCCGGTCTTTTTTATTGATAAACAAATTAGGAGTTACTGAGGAAGCAACACCTGGTCTATTTTATGGAACACGCCATTGATTGCATGTCTATCGATTGCAGTAATATTAGAATAAGTTGGGTTTCCTGCACCTTTAACACCACCACCAGGAGAAGCATTGAAAGTTAGCGTTGGAGCACCTGGTAAAGAAGCTGAAAGCAGTGATGGAACAGGTGTTGCAACTGTCGGTAAATTAGCAGCAAATGCCCTACTCAATAACAAATGATAGGCTACAATTCCTCTTACGGTTGCTTGTGGTAAAAGTGCCAAAGAAGAAGGACTCGCTGGTAATCTTAGGAAAGTGAGCAAATTGATAAATGCTTGATTTGTTGGCGCCATTACTGTAAAGTTTGCCAACGGGTTGGCCAAGAAATCCGAAAATTTAGAGCCTGCTGGAACACCAGCGTCAGCTGCTGTAATGGCGGCTACTAGGTAAGATAAATCAGCATCCCTAGCTATAGTATCCAATAAAACCCTTGAAGGAGGATTCAACATTGCAAACATCACGTGAATCGTTCCATTTGCAGCAGCTACATCTGGAGTAACAACAGGAATGTTGTTTACCCAAACATTAGAACCTC
>JBFYPP010000031.1:0-13995 GCA_041303255.1 Chitinophagia bacterium
CTGTAATTGTTGAGTAGCTCAAAATGCTGAGAGAGGTAGCCAATTTTTTTATGTCCGGGTATCAATACTTCATTCGGTCCTTCTATCCTTTTTTGTTCAAATAGGGCTTCACCAGATGAAGGTTGAACCAAGCCAGCCATGATCTTCATTAAAGTACTTTTCCCTGAGCCTGTTTCACCTATGAGGGCAGTCTTGCTAAATGGTTCAATCAACAGGTTGATATTATCCAATATCTTGCGGTTGTCTTCATTTTTGACAATCTGTTTGAGTCTGAGTAGTTCCACTGCACAAAGGTAAAGGGTTGTGGATGCACTTCTCGCATAATTCAGTAAATTAGAACCCAAATCAAAGACCAATTAAAGAAATATTATTATGATCCTTCTAAATACAGCACGTATCTAGAACAGCTTGGCATCACCTATCCAACGGTAAATAAATAAAACCATACAAGCAGTACAACATGAACAATAAATTCAACAGAAGAAATTTTCTAGGAACAGCATCCTTAACTACAGGCGCATTTGCTCTTTCCTCTTTTACTGGCGAGTCGCAGTATGATTTGCCTTCTAACATTGAACGCTTACAGCCTATGACTGCAAATGTTGTTCCCATCTCAGTGGAAGAACGTAAGCAGCGGATTGCTAAAGCACAGGAGTTGATGCAACAGCAAAAGGTAGATGCTATTTTTATGGAAGGTACGGTTAGCGCCATGTATTTTACTGGTATGCGATGGGGACAAAGTGAGCGGACATTTGGAGTTGTTATTCCAGCAAAAGGTGCGATAGCCTATGTTTGTCCCAAGTTTGAAGACGACCGCGCAAAAGAATTAATTAACCCTGTATTTGGAGATGAACTGCGTTGTTGGGAAGAACATGAGAGTCCGTATGAACTCATTGTAAATATTGTAAAAGACCGAGGAGTTAAACACCGCAGAATTGGTATAGAGGAACGCGTGCGTTTTTTCATTGCTGATGGTGTTCGTAAAGCAGCTCCAGGATATGAGGTGGTAGATGCTACACCAATAACTGCCGGTTGCAGAATGTATAAAACTGCTGCAGAAATTGCACTCATGCAAAGAGCGAGTGACGTAACGATTGAGGCATATAAGACAGCATTTGCAACCATAAGGCCGGGTATGTCGCAATCTGAATTCAGCAGTAATATTTCAGGTGCGTTTCGCAAGTTGGGTTTTAGCGGCGGAGCCTCTGTTCAAGTTGGCAAATATTCCGCCTTACCACACGGCAGTATTACGCCACAGACCATTATGGAGGGCGATGTGGTGATGGTAGATGGGGGAACGAGTTGTGAAGGGTATGCATCAGACATTACAAGAACGATAGTAGTCGGTAAGCCTACACAAAAAATGATTGATGTCTGGAACCTGGAGAAAAGAGCACAGGATGCAGCATTTGCTGCAGCGCAGATTGGCGCTACCTGTGAATCTGTGGATGCCGCTGCTAGAAAAGTGATTGAAGATGCAGGTTTCGCAAAAAAATATGGTTTACCAGGTTTGCCGCATAGAACTGGTCATGGAATTGGTATGGAAGGACATGAATGGACTAATTTTGTAAAAGGAAATCTTACCAAGCTTGCTCCAGGGATGTGCTTCAGTGATGAACCCACTATTTCTATCCCTGGTGAATTTGGTATAAGACTTGAAGACTGTCTTTATATGACAGCGGATGGTCCGCGTTTCTTTTCTAAACAAAGTATTTCTATTGAACAGCCTTTCGCTTAAAAATTAGTTATGATAAAAAAAATCTTTCTTGTAGTATTCGCACTTGTATTGGTAGTTGTTGGATTGTCATTCACCAATCAGTTTTCCCATTTACGAAATTTTGTCAGCTGGGGCGTACATACCATTCATGATTACAATACACATCCATTGCGCAAGGTTGCGAAAGGAGACGAGCCGCAACCCTGGGGCTTTGATAGTGCATACAATACAAAGCAGATACCCGATGAATTACAAGCAATAATTGATTCAAATGACACCCATGCTTTTCTTGTAATTCAAGATGGGAAACTGATCTATGAACGCTATTGGGACAATTACGACAGCTCAAAATTAAGTGGTTCTTTTTCTGCAGCAAAAAGTATAGTGTCTTTACTCATTGGGATAGCTTTAGAAGAAGGGAAGATAAAATCATTGGACGAGCCTGTAGGGAATTACGTGGATCATTTCAAGACAAATGGTTTGGAGAAGGTCACAATTAAAGATCTGCTCACGATGAGTTCAGGAACGAATTATTATGAAGGCGACAAAAGTTATTTCAGCTTGAATGCCTATGGTTATTATGGGGATGATCTTGAGCACATGGTTCAAATGATGGAGAAAAAAGAAGAACCGGGTCAATTTTGGCAATACAGAAGTGGGGATACGCAGGTACTTGGATTGGTGGTTGAAAAAGTATTTGGGGATAATATTTCAAATTTAGTTTCGGAAAGGTTTTACAAACCTATGGGCGCTGAGTATGATGCCTTCTGGTTGTTGGATGGTGAGGAAAAAAGAGAGAAAGCCTTTTGTTGTTTCAATGGTGTAGCAAGAGACTATGCTAGATTCGGGCAATTGGTGTTGAACAATGGCAGATGGAATGGCAAGCAGATTGTCTCTGAAAAATACATCAAGGAGGCAACATCACCAGCTTCGTATTTAAAGGATAGAGAAGAAAACAATGCCCCTGTTGACTTTTATGGGTATCAGTATTGGATACTTAAACACAGTGGAGTGACTGCAATTGCTCAGAATGGTTTATTTGGACAATATGTATACATCATACCTGAAAAAAATGCAGTGGTGGTAAGACTTGGTGAATCAAAAGTGACTAAACACATTCATCATTTTCAGCCTGAGAATTTTACTTATGTAGATGCAGCATTGGCCATTCTAAAGTGATATTTGTTGCCGAAGTCAATGCATCCAAACCCATATCCCGTCTAAAAAATTCACTCTAAAAATAAATTTGCAACATTGATGCATATCCTTATATTTGCAACAGTATTGCAAAATTTAAATTTATGAGAATATTAAAATTGACAGCCTTAGTAGTATTGATTGCGATTTCCAGTTGTAAAAAAGATGCACTTCCACCAAATGAAGAAGAATTGATAACAACTGTAGTTATTGAACTTACAGACAATCAAGGTGTGAAGAGTACTTTTTCTTTTAAAGATCTTGATGGTGAAGGAGGTAATGCTCCATCTCAGTTTGATCCAATTGTATTGGGTATTAATAAAACCTATTCTGGAAAAGTAGTTTTCCTTAATGAAAGTGTAAGTCCAGCAGATGATATTACTGCTGAGATACTTGCAGAGGCCGATGATCATCAATTATACTTTACGCCATCTACTTCAAATCTTAGTGTTTCAATTTTGGACAAGGATACCAAGAACTTGCCACTTGGGTTAAGTTCCACTTGGACTACAACTGGTGCGGCTTCAGGAACACTTAATGTTACCTTAAAACACAAACCTGGTGTGAAAGCAGCAAATGATCCAGTTTCAAAAGGAGATACTGATGTTTCACTTGATTTTCAGTTAACAATACGGTAAGCCGCTGATTAATATCTAGAAAAGCCCCTTATGGGGTTTTTTTATTTCATGCAAGTGCTAAGAAAAATTGGGAGTCTGAAATAGAAGTGAACTATTTCAATTCTTATGAAATAAAGATCACCTGATCCAGGCCTCAATGATGAGCACTCCTATCAATCCCATTACTGAAACTATGGTCTCCATCAGACTCCATGATCTGAAAGTGTCTTTCATACTTAGGTTGAAATACTCTTTGAACATCCAAAAGCCAGAATCATTTACGTGAGAAAACATAAGGCTGCCTGAGCCTACTGCGAGCACCATTAAATTGGGGTCTGTATTCGTAGTAATTACCAGAGGTGCAATAATTCCAGCTGTGGTGAGTCCGGCTACAGTTGCTGATCCCATAGCAACGCGTATTACTGCAGCAATTAACCAACCCAGGAAAAGAGGAGGTAAATTCCAGGTATTCATTACATCCCCCAATTGTGTACTTATGCCACTTTCCACAAATACTTGTTTAAGCGCCCCCGCACCCGAAACAATCAACACAATGATGAGGATATCCTTTATGGCATCAGCATAATTCTGCATTATTTCTTCAGTTTTTTTCCCTCTAAAAATTCCGAGTGAAAACGTAGCATACACCAGAGAAATCAACATGAGGATGCCGGGTTCTGCAATAAATTTTATGACTGGATGAATGCTCAGGCTATTGAGTTGAATGACTGTAGTGGCGAGCAGAATGAATACGGGAAGTAAGCAGGTAATTAGGCTATTCAGAAATCCTGGGAGTTCATTTTCTGCAATAAATATTGGCTTAAATGTTTGAAGCGGCTCAGTGGTTATTTTTTTTAGTGTGGAGGCAAAAACCGGACCCGCTAAAATGATGCTGGGAATGGCAATGAGAATTCCATAGATCAATGTTTTACCCATATCTGCTTGAAGTTGTGTTACCAAGGCTGCTGGTGATGGGTGCGGAGGAAGGAGTCCGTGTGTTACGGAAAGGGCTGCCAGCATGGGTATTCCCACATATACAGCAGGTAATTTGAGTCGGTATACTATTGAAAAAATCAACGGAACTAGCAATACAAATCCTACATTATAAAACAAAGGAATACCTACAACAAAACCGGTAAGCATCAATGCCCAAGTAATGTGTTTTTCGCCAAATACTTTCAGCATAACAATACTGATTTTTTCTGCGGCTCCTGAATTAGCAACCAACTTACCAATCATGGCACCAAATAGCAATACCATCATTAACGAACCCAATGTATCGCCTATTCCTTTTTGAATAGCAGTTGGAATTTGAGAAGCGGGAAGTCCAAGTAAAACACCTGCAAAAATAGACACAACAACAAAAGCCACAAAGGTGTTTACTTTTATCCAAGAGATCAGAAAGATGAGCAATGCAATACAGACTACAACTATAAAAAACGACAACATCAACCGTGTTTGTTGGTTAGAAAAAGCAAAGTTCCATTCAAGTTAGTACATTTAATTACTTAAAATTCTCAAAATTCAATAAATTGAGTAGGTCCGTTTCTTTCTCTGTCTAACTTTTAAACTGTTGTATGTCTACACGTCGTTCATTTATAAATCGCTTATCTCTTGGCTCAGCTGTTGCACTTTCTACCCCTTCGATAACATTGGCCCATCAAGCCATGAATCAAAATGTTACTGCTGATGTCAAAGTATTTCCAATTGGGTTTGCAGGATATTCTTTTTTGAAGTTCGACTTAGACCAATCCATCAAGATGATGCAGCGCTTGGGTGTAAGTTATTTATCACTTAAAGATTTTCATCTCCCCCTTAACAGCAACCTTTCTACGATTAATGCTGTTAAAAATAAACTTCAAGAAGCGGGTATAAATTTATACACGGTGGGTGTGGTATATATGCGAACAAAAGAAGCGGTTGACCAAGCATTTGGCTATGCCCAGTCGCTTGGTGTAAAAATGATTGTTGGTGTGCCCAATGAAGAGCTACTGACTTATGCCGAGGGGAAAGTGAAAGAATATGACATTAAGCTTGCCATTCATAATCATGGACCCGAGGATAAACTTTATCCTAGTCCAAAATCTATTTATGATCTAATCAAGAAGATGGATGCACGAATGGGGCTATGTATCGATATTGGGCATACTTTCCGAGCAGGGGTGCTTCCGGAGCAGGCGGTAGTGGAGTATGGCAACCGGCTTTTCGACCTTCATATTAAAGATGAAACCGCTATGGAAAAAGATGCCAAGGTGATTGAAGTAGGTAGGGGTAAAATTAATTTTTCAGCATTAGTAACAGCACTTAGAAAGATAAAGTACGCTGGGGTATGCAGTATAGAGTATGAAAAAGACATGACTGATCCTTTGGTGGGCATGGCAGAGTCGGTTGGCTATTTTAAAGGTGTTATGAGTAAATAAGTTAATTATTTTTGTATCAAATACAAGTAGATGAAAAATTTCTTGCAGTTGTTGTTTATTTCTTTGTTGTTTGTTTCCTGCGGTAAAGAAAAGGTAGATCGGATATATGTGAATGCAAAAATATGGACTGGAGATACATTGAATCCGAGTGCAACTGTGATTGCAGTTAAAGGAGAAAAAATTGTGTATGTTGGTGATGATGCAACGAAGTTTACTGCAAATGAAACGATAGACGTGCAAGGAAAGCAGTTGCTTCCTGGGTTTACAGATAACCATACCCACTTTCTTTCAGCTGGATACGCTTTATCTAGTGTGAAGCTGAAAGATGCAATGACAAAAGAGGAGTTCATTAAACGCATAGCAGAATTTTGTAAGAGCAAGCCAGATGATACCTGGGTAATGGAAGGTAGCTGGGACCATGAAAATTGGGGAGGAGAGCTGCCTTCAAAAGAATGGGTAGACTCTATTACAGGCGACCATCCTTTATTTATTTCGAGGTACGATAGCCATATGGCCTTTGCCAATTCAAAGGCTTTGGAATTAGCAGGAATCAACAAAAATACAGTTGCTCCTCTCGGAGGCGTTGTGGTTAAAAATAAGGATGGAGAACCAACGGGAGTTGTGAAGGACGCTGCAATGACGCTGGTGATTAATGCCATTACACCTCCCACCAATGAACTATTAGACCAGTATTTTGATGCAGCCGCAAAGCACGCATTGGAGCGAGGTGTAACCAATGTAACCGACATGAATTCATTTGGTGGATGGAGTGATTTGGAAACATACAGGAGAGCATGGAAAACCGATCGCATGATTTTGCGTATGTATTCATTTGTGCCTTTGGCAACTTGGGAACGGATGGATTCATTTGTTCAGAAAAATGGGAGAGGTGACGATATGTTACATTGGGGCGGATTGAAAGGATATGTTGATGGTTCGTTGGGGTCTACAACTGCTTGGTTTCATCAACCTTATTTAGATGATCCCAAAACAAGTGGACTTTTTATCACCGATACAGGGTTGTTGAGAAAATGGGTATTGGGTGCAGATAAAGCGGGACTTCATTTAGGTGTTCATGCTATTGGTGATAAAGCGAATGATTTTATTTTATCTGTGTATGATGAGGCTGCAAAAATTAATGGAGCGCGCGACAGAAGATTCAGGGTAGAGCATGCGCAGCATGTAAGACCAGAAACTATTGATCAATTTGCAAAACAAGGCGTTATTGCATCGATGCATCCCTATCATTTATTTGATGATGGTATTTGGGCGTATAAGCGTTTAGATACAAACAGGTTGAAAGGGACATATGCATTTAAGAGCATGAAAGACAAAGGAGTTAAAATTACTTTCGGTTCAGATTGGCCAGTTGCGCCAATAGATCCGGTATACGGAATTTATTCAGCGGTTACGCGAATCACAGGTGATGGGAAAAATCCGAATGGATGGTATCCTGATGAAAAGTTATCGATTGAAGATGCTTTGAAGGCCTATACTGTTACCAATGCCTATGCCTCATTTTTGGTTGGCAAAATCGGGATTTTAAAGGAAGGATTTTATGCGGATTTCACCATTTTGGACAACAACCTTTTTGAGGTTCCAAAAGAAAAAATCAAAGACATTAAGGCCTTAAGAACAGTACTTAAGGGCAAGGAAGTTTTTTTAAGAAAATAAGTCTGGTGAGCACCAGGTTTGCTTTCAACTCGTAATTCTACGAGGTAGAATCACTTTAATTGGTCATGGTTTGATCATATTTTTTTATAACTATTTTCTGTTTTTTACAATATGATAGGTTTCGTTAGCGTTTATATTATATGATTGACAGTTCAGGCTGTCTGTCTTATAATCCAAAACCATGAAATCCAAACAGTTAGGCCCCCAAACGGTCGTTTTATTGACCATCTTCTTTATGTTATTCGGTAGTTTTAGTGCCGGAGCACAGGCCGTTTTCAATGCAAATAATGGCAATATCAGCTTTTTGGCTGCCAATAAAACCCATAAAGTAGGAACAAACGGATCTGGTGTAGGTAATGTAACCTTGTATACAAATGTTATAACAATAGCTGGACAAAGAATAGATTGTATTGTAAGGACAGTGAGCCTTACAAATGGTGCTTTTGCTCTTCCTGCGGGTTCACCTGGTGGAACAATTGCATTTGACTATTCATCTCCAACCGGCTCCGGACTTTCTGCTAATCTTGATCGATTTTTTTCTCCCATGCTTACGTTTAATAATGGTGGCGGAAGTGCAAAATTCAAATTTGAATTTATTCTTGGTAGCTCCTATAACAATACAACACACAAAGGAACTCCGGTTATTATTCAAAACATTAAGTTAAATACTTACGATATTGATGGCAATGATGGCTCAAATTCAAATCAATACAATGAGTTTGGTGGATTTTCTTCAGTTACATTGAGTGCTACTCCTGCTTCCAGGGTGTCCTATTCGTACAACACCAGTTCTGGTTTAACAAAATTTCGTTCAAATGTCACCTCAAATAGCACAGTGGTTACTGCAGATCCCCATCGCGTAATGGTGCAATACGACGAGGTAAGTACTTTTGAAATCATGGTTGGTGCAGATGGTTCCAATGCTGCCTATTTCATGCTTGATTTTGGAACCGGTCCAAATTGGGGCGGAACAACAAATATATACAGTACACCTACTTTAGATTTAAATCCTGGTCAGCCTGGTTTTAGTCAAACATCCTCTTCATGTGGAGCAGTTGTTCGTCCAATTACCAGTGGATCAACAAGTTTGAGTTTGACAGGTTCATCTAATACCGTGAGCGAGATTATTATCTCTTTTGATCCAACAACGATTTTAGATGGAGCTTTTGAAAATATATTCCCCAATGGCTCTAACAATCCTGCTGCTGACAGTATCAAAATGAATTTTACATCTCCAAGCACTTCAACGTTTACTTTAAATGGTGTTGAGTTTACTGTTACTCGCGCTGTGATTACCGGCACCAATTATATTCGTTTTTCAAGAAATGGAACGGTTATGACAACTGCTCAAGCCGAGATGTTGTTGGATGCCCTGATGTATGCCAATACAGCTACACCACCTAATTTGAATCACAGAGAATTGTTTATAGCCGTAAGAGAGACTTCATTCACTACGCCTTTGGCAAGTTTTATTATTAATGAAATTTGTATCCTACCAATGGAATGGGTAGATTTTCAAGTTAAATCAGCATCTACTTCTAATCAGTTGCAATTGAATTGGAAAATTGTTGAAAATAGAGCGCATAAAGGGTATGTTGTTGAATATAGTCATGATGGAACTAGTTGGGAAGATGTTGGCTTTGTGAATGGGAATGGCCAAGTAGATGGTGAAGCCACTTACTCCTATACCATGGGGAAAGTTTTTTCTGGGGTTGTTTACTTTAGAGTTAAGCAATTGGAATTAAATGGATCTTCCAACTATTCATCAGTAAGAAAAGTAAATCTTAATAATAGCATTGACTTGAAAGTATGGCCTAACCCCGCAACTTCTATGCTGCAAATAAATATTGGCAATCAAAATGGGCGTGCCAGTATTATGGATGCATCAGGACGGGTTGTGAAATCAGTCAATCTTAGCTCAGGAATCAATAGAATCCAAGTTAATGAGTTGAACAGGGGTATCTATATGTTGTCATTCACCACAGCCAGTGGAGAAATCAGCACTACCCGATTTTTAAAACAATAGTTACTATTTCACATCATTTAATATACTGGTACTCACCAAGGAAGAGGTTGCATGTGGATTGTCTATATAAGTTAAAAGTGCAATTGAAATCGCAAAGGCCACACTAAAAAGCATAACAGTAGCTCTAGTGGCATTGTCGTTTCCAATGTGAGAATATGCAATTGCAAGTTGTGTAAAAAATCCAAAAATAAAAAGAACAATGATTTTTGATTCAGGAATATTTTGTTTTCTGAGTTCTCTTCGTTCAAACCAGGCTTCTCTTACACTTTCCAGTTCAGTATAGAAAGCATTTTGCATAGATGGATGTCCTTTAAACAAGCTAGTGTCTGCAGCAATTTTATAAAACTCTTGATAAGTGCCTTTGTTAAATGATTTTTGTTTGTATTCAGAAAAGCCTTTCTGTGCAAGCATTTCATCATTCACTTCTTGGTCTTTAATTTTCTGGATATAGTTTTTAACTGCATTTGCTACTTTAATTGAATCCGGACCAAGTGGCTCAGACAGTCTTAATAATGCCCTTAGTGAATTGGCTTGTTGTGTCATTAATCCGTTGGTCTTTGTAATTTTCCCCCAAACCTCAGAAAAAACTAGACTAGCAAACAAAGCAAACAACAATGCTACCGATGCAAAATAAGAAGGTGAAATACCACGGGCACTGTGCTTCCATTTGGTATAAATACGCATAAAACCTATTATACCTACTCCCAGTAGGATCGGAAGTAACGAGAGCAAGTACTTTAAAATCAGTGTGGCGTCCATTTTTTCTTGATTAATTGCCATGAATTTACAGATATTTTTATTTTTCTTTTGTTTTTTTTGATTTTAAGCAAATAATGCTCCTTCAGTAATTGTTTTTTGGTTCTTACATTTTCAGTTTAATGTTAATAATTAAGCTATAATCGTTGTTGCTATTGGGTTTGGTAAATTAATATGAGTTGACTCATTTTAATTTATCGCTTGGGTCATTATCGAGGTTTACTTGTGCCATTATTTTTGTTTTCATGATTAGCACAAGCGACTTACCAAAACCACATTCAATGATCAAACCAATTTCCCCTCGCTTTCTTGTCCTTTTTTTTATTTTTTTGAGTTTGTTTTCGTGTGTGAGTACAAAAAATGTAGGGTATCTGAAAAATGCAAAAGATGCTACCTATGTTACTGATGCAAGTCCGGAGGCAATTATCCAGCGAAATGACATTTTAAGTATTACGATAACCAGCCTTAATGCAGATGCGTCGATTGTCTTTAATACTACCAATAACCATGTTTTCAACAGTTCTTCATCTAATGGAAGCGTAATTCAGTCCGGAGGGTATTTGGTTAATGGTGATGGGTTCGTCCAGATTCCGATTTTGGGAAATATGCAGGCAGAGGGCATGACAAAAAGAGAGTTGCGAGATCAAATCACAAATACAATTATTACAAATCGTTTACTTGTAGACCCTATTGTTACCATCAGACACATGAATTATGAGGTTACGGTTATTGGCGAAGTGAGTAGGCCGACTGTTATTAATGTCCCCAACGAAAAGATTTCAATTTTAAAGGCATTGGGTTTGGCTGGAGATATTACAGTATATGGTAAGCGTGATAATGTATTGGTTATAAGAGAGGTGAACGGGAAAAAAACATTAAAGCGCATAGACATGAATGCTTCAGCATTACTTCAGTCGCCTTATTATTATTTAATGCCCAACGATGTGGTTTATGTTGAGCCAAACAAAAACAAACTAGCAAGTGCAAGTAGAGGACGTCAATTACTGCCTGCTTTATTGTCTGGTTTATCAGTTGTAATTATTGTACTTGATCGTGTTTTTTAGAAAATAGCAAACAGAAACAATGGAAAAAATAACACAAGAAACGCTGTTCCATAAATTAATGGTTAAGTATATTCCGTACTGGCCAGTGTTTGTTATTTTCTTCATTTTGATTTTTGCAGCTACATTCTCATATTTAAAGTTCGCATTACCCAAATACCAGGCCACTGCTTCACTTATTATAAAAGATGAGAAAAAGGGTAACGATGATTCTAGGCTTATGGAATCTTTAAATTTAATTGGTTCAAAAAAAATAATTGAAAATGAGATTGAGGTACTAAAGTCTAGGCCAGTGATAGAGACTGTCATTAAAAAAATGCATTTGTATGCAGAGGTGTATATAAAAAAGGGCTTAAGAAAGGAGTTTTTATATGAAAATGCCCCTGTTCATATTGAGGCGTCTGATCCTGCCCTTTTACAATCAAGTGCTAGAGATCTTGATTTCGCACTTATTGATGGGGGTAAAGCCTTAAGAATCTTAGAAGATAATAAGTCAATCGCAATTGGGGAGTGGGCAAATACGGATTATGGTGTTCTGAAATTTCAGCTAAAGCATGATTTCAGAAAACTGAACGAGGGGGAAGTCTATAGTTTGAGATTTTTCTCATTACCAGTAAAGACAGCCCAAATACTGGCCAAATTGAAAGTGTCTTCAACAAATAAATTATCTAGTGTAATTGATGTGAAATTCAACGACAAGAATCCAATACTTGCAGAACGAGTACTCAATGAGATCATTGTTTCTTATAATCTTGCATCTATTGCAGAAAAAAATATTTTAGCAAAAAGCACACTGAAATTTATCGAAGAGCGATTAGGTGCTGTTGGATCTCAGCTGAACGATATAGAACGAAGTATTCAACGGTATAAATCCAATTCAGGCGCAGTAGACATCAGCACACAGGGACAACTCTATTTGCAAAATGTGAGTACCAATGATCAGAAATTGAGTGAGATCAATTTGCAATTATCTGTAATCAATACACTAGAGAAAGATTTAAGTGAAAAGAGTAATTCTGCTGGTTCGCATACTGTTATGCTAGGAAATGCAGACCCTATGCTAACTCAAATGCTTGGCTCTTTAAATACGGCTGAACTAGAAAGAGAGAAATTGAAAAAGACAGTTGCAGAAAATAATCCCATTTTAGTTGCTGTATCAGATCAAATAATTAAAATAAAAGATAATATTCGAGAGAACATTATTGATCAAAGGAAAAATTTGGAGGCCACAAAAAATAATTTAAATGAAACCAATATAAATTATAATTCTTTGCTTCAAAGTATTCCAACAAAAGAGCGAGAGTTACTTGAAATAAGTCGTGATCAAAACATCAAAAGTGGTATTTATTCTTTTCTACTTCAGAAGAGAGAGGAAAGCGAACTTTCCTATGTATCGAATCTGTCTGATAGTAGGATAATCAATCATGCGCAAGCATTAAACATTCCAGTCTCGCCAAGTCCAATTTTAGCCTACAGCATAGCCCTAGTTGCTATTTTAGGCATACCCATTACATTGGTAACAGCTAAAGAATCATTTGCTACCACCATCATGTATAGGCAAGAAATAGAGGAGTTAACGCATCAACCAATAGTTGGTGAATTAGGGATGTATAAAACAACAAAGCCATTGGCAATAGAACCAGGTAAACGAAGTTTAGTAGCTGAAGAATTTAGGCGAATACGCTATGCTTTACAATATTATACATCTGACAGTGCATCAAAAAAAATTCTTGTAACATCGAGCCTAAGTGGCGAAGGAAAAAGTTTTGTCTCTTCAAATATGGCCATCAGTTATTCTCTTTCTGGAAAAAAAGTGGCATTAGTTGATTTTGACCTTCACAATTCTTCGCTAGACAAGCTATTTACAAATGAACGGAAAGAGGGGATTTTAGATTTCTTAAATGGGCGTGTTTCAGTTGAGAATATAGTATATCCGGTCTCAGGGTATACGAACCTCTATTTTTTGCCTATTGGAACAACGCAGGGTGATCCATCCGAAATGCTTGAGCTTCCTAGCTTATCCATTCTCATGGACTACTTAGACGCAGAATTCGATTTGGTGATTATTGACTCACCTCCAGTTGTATTGGTAAGTGATGCTTATAAGTTATCCCATTACTGTAATGCAACGGTATATGTTATTAGGCATGGGTATACCCCAAAAGTGATTATTAAAAGATTTGATACCTCAAATACTGTTAATCCATTAGTCAATCCAGTTATTGTATTTAATGGTGTTAAAAAGCGTGGTTTTGGAATTAAGAATAGTGGTTATGGGTATGGCTATAAATATGGCTATGGCTCATATTTTAACAGTGATAAAAAGGCATAAACTTTTTTTTAGTTATTGTATTTATGTTTTCAGTGTAACTGAATGAGGCGAAGCCTTGCTCAAATTAAAAAGAATATCATATGAATAAGCAGTGGTTTGTTTTGTACACGCGTAGTAATTGTGAAAAAAAGGTTGCTTCCTTGCTTTCAAAAAGGGAAATCGAAAATTATTGTCCCCTTAATAAAGTATATCGTC
>JBFYPP010000032.1:0-13912 GCA_041303255.1 Chitinophagia bacterium
ATTACACCAGCACTTTTCACTGACTTCGGTTACCATAATATAGGACTCCCTAGGAATGAAGCAACTCCAAATAAAAGAATGCTTTTAGAACAAGATTTAGGTTTGGGTGCTGAATTAGAAACTGTATTACCAAATGGTCAATTTAAGTACCCTGCAGCATGGAGAGCTCAATCTGTTGCTCAGTATGGTAAGTTCAAAACACCTACTGTTCGTAACGTAGCTGGTGCAAACAGAAGATACATGCACAATGGTGTTTTCAATTCTCTTGAACAAGTAGTACATTTTTACAATACGCGTGATGTGCCAAATGCTGGTTGGACAATTGACGGAGCATTTAAAACTTGGGCTCAACTTGGACGAGAAGTGAATCTCAATGTAGAAATTCATGGCGCTGGAAATCTTGGATTGACTGCACCACAAGAAGCAGATCTAGTAGCCTTCATGAAAACACTTTCTGATGGATGGAGTGCTGGAACTGGAGTTACAACTGTACTTTAATTCTTAGATAACACATACAAGTCTGATTATTTCTATAATCAATTATCCCCCTGGTTTTCCAGGGGGATTTTTTTATTGATTAACATGAACAAAGTAGAAGATGAATTAGCAATTGTCGTTGAGGATATCATTTTTAAAATGACTGATTAGTTTTTTCATCTCTTTTATTTCTTTCATTTTTCTCTCTAATGATGCCAACTTTTCTTCCAAAATCGAAAGCTTTTGTTTTTTAGAAAACTTATTGGTGTACCAAGCATCTATCATTAGTGCTATTTCATTTATCGTAAAACCCACCGACTTTGCATCATTGATGAACTCAAGTTTTTCAATAGTTTCTTCATTGTAGTGAAAGTAATTGTTGGATTTATTGTTTTCGTCTCTCGTTCCTTTTATCAAACCAGACTTCTCATAGAATCGAATGGTATGGGCAGATAGGCCAGTCTTCTTTGCTACTTGGTTAATTAACATAAAACAAATATACATGTTGATAAATAAATACGAACCATAGACCATACTCTAATGTTGTTGGTTTCCTTATTCTCATCTAGGTTTGCTGTAGAAATAAAAAATATATGGCACAAACAATTTTAATCACAGGAACTTCTAGCGGCATTGGCAAATCGACAGCTTTAAAATTTGCAGAACAAGGCTGGAGGGTAATAGCAACACAAAGAAATCCAGAAGAGGAGAAAGATCTTTCTGCTTACTCAAATGTAGAATTAATGGCCTTAGATGTTACAAGCTTAGAGAATGTAGAGACCCTTTTCAATCACATTGAGAAGAAGTATGGCAAATTGGATGTAGTGGTAAACAATGCCGGATTTGGGGTAGACGGGGTGTTTGAAGCCATGTCAGATGAAGTAATCGAAAAGCAGTTCAATACCAATGTGTTTGGCTTAATGAGGGTAACGCGTGCGGCTATTAAGCACATGAGACCAAAGGGTGGGGGTAAAATCATCCAGATTTCAAGTATGGGTGGTAAAATCACATTTCCGCTCTATAGCATATACCATGCAACAAAGTTTGCGGTTGAAGGATTTACAGAATCTTTGCATTATGAATTGGCTCAATTCAATATTAAGTTAAAGCTGGTTGAACCTGGTCCAATTGTGACAGAATTTTACGGGAAAAACAGACTATTCATAAAGTCTGATATTACGAGTGCTTATGATGAGTTTATTTCAAGATTTAATGCAGCAGCAAAAAAAGTCATGAATGATGCTGAAGGTCCTGGTGTAGTAGCTGAGACCATCTTTGCTGCTACAAATGATTCGTCTGCTAAAATGAGGTATGCAGTAGGTAAGCCAGGTCCATTATTATTGGTACTAAGAAAACTGCTTTCTGATAAGCTCTATTTTTCCATGGTGAAAAAGAGTTATGGAATCTAGTTTAGATGGAGTCAGAACCACAGCAAAACCTGAGACTACATACAAACGCACTAGTTTTTGTTATGCCTTTGTAGTAAATCTGGTTGCTTAAACTTCTTATATTCTCTATATATATAATTGAAAACCCCCTCATTTCTGAGGGGGTTTTGCGGACCGGACGGGACTCGAACCCGCGACCTCCGCCGTGACAGGGCGGCATTCTAACCAACTGAACTACCGATCCTCGGATGATGAATTAACATCAATTTCGGGTTGCAAATATAAGGATTTGTATAGAATAAAAAATCCTTCTTTAAAAATTAGCGAATTCTGTATTCTGGATTTGACCAAACCGTCCTTCCTGCTAAGGGTTGTAAAACCCGAACATTTTCTCCAAACAAATCCGAATACTTAGTAAGCTGATTTGCGGATATATGAATGGGTGAATCAAATACAATCCAGCTGAGGCCATCCCGATTGGGCTCAAAATCTAAATTAGGGGTGGTTAAAGAACCATTGTAGCTATAATATTTACCTGAGGTTTTGGGTAATAAATCAAATGGATTGTAATTGAAGGGTATTGAATTTAGTCCATTGGGCACCAATGGAGAGTTGTTAATCAAGATCCCTAACTTTTCATTTTCTCTTCTGGTTTCTTGAATAAACATGCCTAAAACGGCTATTTTGCCATCTGTAGAAACATGGACCAAATGGACTTCCATGCCATACCTTTTACCACGAAGTGCATGCTCACTATCCCTATGAAAATGAAATTGTGCCAAGTCGTAACGTTTCCCTCTAATCGTTATATAATTTTCACCTTTAACAAAAACTTTTAGGTACTCCCCTTTGTGATTTTCAATATTATTGTTGTTCAGCGAAAAACGTTCGTAATGAATTACGGGATCTTTTGACTCAAACTTTTTCGTTTCTTTTGGAATATCTATTGGTGTTTGTCCGCTTAAATCACCAAGGTTAGGAAACCCGCTTTTTTTTGAACTGTGGGAAAGGTCAAAATTCAACAATGCCAATTCTGCTTTTGTTGAAATTGTATTTATTGGAGCTTGTGGGTTAGACTTATTCGAAGAGCTATTCTCTTTGGAACAACCGTAAAATAGAATGATAGCAAGGGCCAATCCGAAGATTTTTTTCATGTAATAATTTTTAATTGAGGTGAGTGGCAATTTCAGCTTGATCAAGCTTGGATTTTCAGGATTGAACAGAGTGTAAATCTAGTGATTAAACCCCATAAAAAGTAGCAGATACAATTGAATATTATTCAGGAAACTCCGCATCCAATTCTCGCTCTATCTCTTCCATTTGTACAATATCCCAGGCTTCAGATTCAGTGGGGGTATGGTTGATGGTTTCTAAAATTCCCCATTCGACAAGGTTTTGTTTAATGTTTTCGGTGAGGTTACAAAGTACAAACGATTTATTTTTTTTGTAAAGGTCCTCTTTTACAGATACCAATGTTGAAGCGAAGCCTTCATCCATGGCGGTCACTTTTCCAAGTTGTAGAATTAGGCTTTTTACTTCCTCTTCTTGCTGTTTAGTAATTAATTCTAGTAAGGGTGCTGACATATTAGCAGTCATTTCTGAATCCAAAATGGAAATGACATAAAAAATTTCTTTGGTATCAATTTTGACATTCATGCTTAGGAGTCTTAAAATTCAAGTTTGTTGAACCGCAAAGATATCTTTTTTGTTGTGTTTTGACCAGCAATCAAGCCAGCAAAGAACACATTTTGTGTCAGAAGTAATCTGCGAATTATTCGTTATTATTGTATCAATTGAAAACCCAACCTAATATGGATAACAATTTTTCAGCACAGGTAAAAGAAATCATCTCCTACAGTAGGGAAGAGGCATTGCGTTTGGGTAATGATTTCATTGGGACGGAGCACCTGCTTTTGGGCCTTATCCGTGAGGGTGAGAATACAGCTTTGAAGGTGTTGCAAAACCTTAATATCGACCTTTACGAGCTCAGGAAAGAGGTGGAGATGGCGGTAAAAGATAAATCAGGAAAGAATATCCAAAACATCAATAGCCTTCCTTTAACAAGACAGGCAGAAAAAGTAATAAGGGTTACCGTTTTGGAGGCTAAAGCATTGAAGAGTCCTATGGTAGAAACAGAGCACCTTCTGCTTTCCATCCTAAAAAATAAAGAGAACATTGCAACCCAAATTTTAAATCAGTTTGATGTAGACTATGACCTTTTCAGAAATGAGTTGGGTGTTGTTAGAAGCAATGAGGTAAAGAGTGAGTTTTCTGAAGAGCCGGAGGAAGAGTTTGATGAGGAAAAAAAATCTGCCCAACAAAAAGCGCGGGCTACACAGGTTGGTGGTAAGAGTAAAACTCCTGTGTTGGATAATTTCGGTAGAGATATTACAAAGTTGGCAGAATCTGGTTCTCTCGATCCAATTGTTGGAAGGGAGGCAGAGATTGAACGTGTTTCACAAATACTATCAAGAAGAAAAAAGAATAATCCAATTTTGATTGGTGAACCGGGAGTGGGTAAAACAGCAATTGTAGAGGGACTTGCCTTGAGAATTGTTCAACGAAAAGTATCAAGAGTTTTGTTTGATAAACGTGTTGTTTCATTAGACCTTGCTGCTTTGGTGGCGGGTACAAAATACAGAGGTCAGTTTGAAGAGCGGATGAAAGCCATCATGACCGAATTGGAAAAGAACCGTGATGTTATCCTCTTTATTGATGAAATCCACACCATTGTAGGTGCAGGTGGTGCCAGTGGGTCTTTAGATGCTTCCAACATATTTAAACCGGCACTATCTCGAGGAGAATTGCAGTGTATAGGCGCTTCCACTTTAGATGAGTACAGAATGCATATTGAGAAAGATGGGGCCTTGGATCGAAGATTTCAAAAGGTATTGGTTGAACCACCTTCCGTTGAAGAGACCATCCTGATCTTAAATAATATTAAGTCGCGCTACGAAGATTTCCACAACGTAGATTATGCCGCAGAAGCAATTGAGGCATGCGTAAAGTTAAGCGACAGGTACATGACTGATCGATTATTACCAGATAAGGCGATTGATGTATTGGATGAAGTAGGCGCAAGAGTACACTTAAAAAATATCAATGTTCCTGATGATATTATTGAGTTGGAAAAGAAGATCGAAGATATCAAGTTAGAAAAAAACAAGGTAGTTAAGAGTCAGCGTTTTGAAGAAGCCGCAAGTCTTCGTGATACGGAGAAGAAGTTGCAAGAGGAACTTGAAGCTGCAAAGAACAAGTGGGAAGAAGATTCAAAAAACAAACGATTCCCAATTTCAGAAGAAGACATTGCTGAAGTAGTAAGTATGATGACTGGAATTCCAGTAAAGAGAATGGTGCAGGCAGAGACGGAGAAGTTGCGTAACATGACTACTGAAATGAAATCACTTGTAGTTGGTCAGGATGATGCAATATCAAAAGTTGTTAAAGCCATTCAGCGGAACAGGGTGGGGTTGAAAGATCCTAAAAAACCAATTGGGACATTTATTTTCCTTGGACCGACTGGTGTAGGGAAAACAGAATTGGCGCGTGCTTTGTCTCGTAAAATGTTTGACTCAGAGGATGCCTTGATTCGCATCGATATGAGTGAGTACATGGAAAAGTTTACAGTTAGCCGTTTGATTGGGGCCCCTCCTGGCTATGTTGGTTATGAGGAAGGGGGACAACTTACTGAAAGAGTAAGAAGAAAACCGTATTCTGTAATTCTTTTGGATGAGATTGAAAAAGCACATCCAGATATTTACAATATTTTATTGCAAGTATTAGATGATGGTCAGCTTACTGATGGATTGGGTAGAAAAGTAGATTTTAAAAACACCCTAATTATCATGACTTCTAATATTGGTGCTCGCCAATTAAAGGATTTCGGTGAGGGAGTAGGCTTTGCTACCAGTGCGCGTCAGGCCAATGCTGAAGAAGCCGGCAAGGCGGTAATTGAAAAAGCGTTAAAACGAACTTTTTCACCTGAGTTTTTGAACAGGGTAGACGATGTAATCATTTTCAACTCTTTGGAGAAGCACCATATTTTTGAGATCATTGACATCTTAATGATGGGAGTAATGAAAAGACTCACAATTCTCGGCTTCTCATTGGAGTTGAGTACAGATGCCAAAGATTTTATAGCAGAGAAAGGATATGATCAGCAGTTTGGTGCAAGACCTTTGCACAGGGCCATTCAAAAGTATTTGGAAGATCCATTGGCAGAAGAGATTCTAAATATGAACATCAAAGCAGGCGACGTGATGTTGGCTGATTTGGATAAGGAAACCCAAAAGATTATTTTCTCCATAAAACCATTATCGGGAAAGAAGGAAAAATCAAAAGCATAATCATCCCTTAACTTGATTTAACTTTGTCCTGGTGAAAACCGGGACAATTTTTTATGTACACTACTGAAATTGGTACTGATCTAGCAAGAGCAAAGCAGCTCCTTGAAGAAGGTGAATTGGTCGCAATTCCTACTGAAACTGTTTATGGTTTGGCTGGAAATGGGTTGAACAGTAAGGCTATTGCTAAAATTTATGCTGCAAAGAATCGCCCTCAATTCAACCCTTTGATTTTGCATGTTGCCAATCTTTCTCAATTGGAGGAATGGGTGGAGAACATTCCTGATGCCTGTATACTTCTCATGAATGAATTTTCACCCGGACCAATTACGTATTTGTTACCAAAATCTTCTACAGTCCCTGATTTAGTAACAGCCGGAAGTAATAAAGTTGCAATCAGAATTCCTTCACACCCGCTTACCCTTCAACTACTCAATTCATTAAACTTTCCAATTGCTGCACCCAGTGCCAATCCTTCAGGGTATGTTAGTCCAGTTACCAGTAAACATGTACTAGACGGTTTGAATGGTTTAATTCCTTATATAATTGATGGAGGCTCATGCAGCATTGGTCTTGAATCTACAATTGTAGGATTTGAAGAAAATAAAGTGATTGTACACCGATTGGGAGGTCTTTCCATTGAGAATATCCAGCGAATATCGGGTGTTGAAGTAGAAGTTCGATTGTCTCATGCATCCCCCACAGCTCCGGGGCAGCTAAAAAGTCATTATGCTACTAAAAAGCCATTGATTGTTGGAGATATCACTAAAAATCTGCTCATTTATCAGGATAAAAGAATCGGGTTATTGTCGTTTTCCTCTTCCTATAAAATCAATGGTTGCATTGAACAAATTTTATCTCCCAATGGAAATATAGAGGAGGCCGCTTCTCTTCTTTTTAATGCAATGCGCCTATTAGATCATTCTGATGTAGAAGTGATTTTAGCTGAGGTATTTCCCAACGAAGGCCTAGGAAAAGCAATTAATGATAGGCTGGCTAGGGCTTCATATCATTAAAGAATTAGCGATTTGCTTTTTCTCTACTATTATTCAAAAAGGTCACTTAATTCAAGCCATCTTATTTCTTTGGTATCAATTTGGTCTGAAATTTCTTTAAAGCGTGCCGACAATTTTTCAATTTCAGCATAGTCCAAATCAGCTGAATTCATGCGTTCTGTAATTGACTCTTTTTCTAGTCCAAGTTTCTTTATTTCTTTCTCTAATTGGTCAAACTCTTTTTTTTCGTTAAAAGTGGGTTTCCTTTTTGGAGTGGCTGGTTCTGTGTCTTTCATCTTTACTTCCACAGACTTCGCACTTTGTTGTTGCACAGGTTGCTGTTTAGCGGTTTGTTCCTCTCTGTATTCTGCATAATTTCCAGGAAAATCTCTGATGATTCCATTTCCTTCAAATACAAAAAGATGATCAACTATTCTGTCCATGAAATACCTATCGTGACTGATAATGATCAGGCATCCTTGGAAATCCATAAGGAAGTTTTCAAGAACTGATAGTGTTGGAAGATCCAAGTCGTTCGTAGGTTCATCCAATACCAAAAAATTCGGATTTTTAAATAGGATACTGAGTAAATGCAATCTTCTTTTTTCTCCCCCACTTAATTTGCTGATATAGCTGTATTGTTGGTCAGGTGTAAACAGAAAGAGTTCGAGAAATTGCGCAGCACTTAATGAGCCACCTTTTGCTAAGGGAAAACTTTCTGCAATATTTTTTACAAATTCAATCACTCTTAGGTCTTGTTTGATAACAAGGCCTTGTTGCGAATAGTTTCCAAAAACAATGGTATCGCCAATGTTTACTTTTCCACTGTCTGGTTCATCAATACCTTGAAGGATATTTATAAAGGTTGACTTGCCTGCGCCATTTTTTCCGATGATACCAACACGCTCACCTTTTTTGAATGTATAATCAAAGCCGGAGAGAATAACTTTTTCTCCATACTGCTTATATACTTTTTTTAATTCTGCAATTTTACCACCTAGGCGGCTCATTTTCATTTGCAGCTCTACTTTTTTATCTTCTATTTTTAATTTTGCTACTTTCTCAATTTCATAGAAGTTGTCTTGTCGGCTTTTAGATTTGGTAGTTCTTGCCTTTGGTTGTTTTCTGATCCATTCCAATTCTTTTCGGTAGGTGTTTTTTGCTTTGTCGATACTGGCTTGTTCACTTTCTATCCTAGCTGCTTTTCTTTCCACATAATTTTGATAGTCGCCTTTATAAACATAGATTTTGCTGTTTTCCAGCTCCCATATTTCAGTACATACGCTATCCAGAAAATACCTGTCGTGCGATACAAGCAAAAGTGTGATTTTTTCTTTGTCTAGGTAATGTTCTAGCCATTCTACCATTTCAATATCAAGGTGGTTGGTAGGTTCATCCATGATAAGTAGACAGTGGATATTCTCAAAGCCAATATCGATGAGGGTTTTTGCCAATGCTACTCTTTTTCTTTGGCCTCCGCTTAAACTCGACACCGTTTGGTCTAGGTGATGGATATTGAGCTTTTCTAGAATTTGTTTCACTTTTGAGTCAAAATCCCAGGCGTTTTTTTCCTCCATTTCATTAATTGCATCCGCTATTTTATCAGCATCCTGTGCATCTTCTGCAGCTTCAAACTTTTTGATTGCATTTAATACGGGGTGATCATGCGCAAATATGTTATCCAAAATACTAGCGCTCTCAAAAAAATGAGGGTCTTGTTCGAATAGAATACATTTTACTTCTTTGTTGATCCAGCATTTACCCTCATCTGCAGACTCTTGGCCAGCCAATATTTTTAGTAAGGTGGATTTTCCAGAGCCATTTTTTGCGATTAATGCTATTTTATCACCCTCGTTGATATGGAAAGTAAGGTCGCTAAAAAGAGGCTTAATACCATAAGATTTTCCCAGACGTTCTACAGATACATAGTGCATTTCGCAAAGATACAACTAGATTATGGGAAGGACTAAACCTACTTGCTTAGAAATAGTATTGTAAAGCACAGTAAAATGGTAATAATGATGATTAGAGGAATTTTTAAATTATTGAACCTCTCTTTTTTGGATATTGCTTTAATCTTCAAAAGCCATTCTGCTTCAACATCCCTTTGTCTTGCTGTTAGGGGTTGAAGATGGTATAGTAGATTCAATTGAGCGGTGGAAGATAAATTTTTACTGGAAAGCATAGCCAATCGCAATGATTCTTTTTCAATGTGTGAATCATTTGCTTCGAGAACAATCATTTGCCTCGCTTTGCTGTACAATTGTTTTAAATGTTCAGCCAATTGATTTTTATCTATTTTAAAGCTATCGCTCTCGTGTAGGTATTGTTCAGTCTTTAAAAACAGTTGTAGTATTTGAATGGGTGTTAGTGCAAGGTCTAATTGATGCCCCATGGATTTTTCTAACCATCTTTGGTAGTGATATTCTTCTCTTTTCTTCGCATTGGATAGCACATCGTAGGCTTCCTGAATTTCTCTAAAATAACTGCTTGTATTTTGGTTATTGCCTATTTTATCAGGATGGTATTCCATTGCCATTTTACGGTATGCTTTTTTTATTGAATACGGGTCTGCATTGGGTTCTAGTCTCAGTAAGGTATAGTAGTCCTTTATAGGCATTGAAGCAAAGGTATTAAATCGATACATTTGCTTAAACATAAACAGGGTTATGCGTTATTTATTTGTTTTTATTGGAATCTTTTTATCTTTTGGATTGGTAGGTCAGTCAAAAAAAACGCAAAAAGATTTTTTTGAGTTCAAGGTCTACGAGTATAAAAACCAGGAACAGGAAAAAATGATTGACCAGTTTTTGGCTGAAGCATATATACCCTATTTGAAAAGAAAGGGTATTAATAAAGTGGGTGTTTTTACAAGTCTTGCAAACGATACGGCGTTGGTAAAAAAACTCTTTGTTTTGGTTCCCTATAAAAAGCTATCAGATATTCCAGAAATTAATAAAGCCATGTTTAGTGATGAAGAGGTCTTGAAAACCGGGAAGGATTATCTAGATGCAACGAGTGAACATCCTGCTTATGACAGAATTGTTGGTTCTGTTTTGGAAGGATTTAGATTATCACCTGCTCTAACAATACCCAATCTAAAAGGCGCTTATGCTGATCGGGTGTATGAATTGCGCAGTTATGAGAGTGCTTCTGAAAAAAAATATTGGAAGAAAGTAGAAATGTTTAATGAAGGTGGAGAGATTGAACTCTTTTCAAGGTTAAATTTCAATGCTATTTTTTATGCAGAAGTGATAAGCGGACCTACCATGCCCAATTTGATGTACATGACCAGTTTTGAAAATATGGAAGATAGGAATGCACATTGGAAGGTATTTAGCAACGATCCTAAATGGAAAGCATTAACGTCTATGAAGGAATATGAAAAGACTGTTTCTAAGAACGTGACCTTGTTTTTGAGACCCAAGCCTTATTCCGCTTATTAGTAAAAAGAAACACCAGGAACCTTCAATACAAGCTCGCTGCCATAACATCCTGCTGGAGTTTGATATCCAGGTTTCCAGTTGCCCTTTAGAATTTCACAGGCAATAATCAAAGACGCATGAACGGTAAAGGTGTACCCTTCAGGGCCTTTTAGTTTGATTGTTTTGCTCTCACCTTCAGCATTTGTACCTTTTCCCCAAACCAAAGAAATTCCTTCTGTCCTCATTTTTTCATCAGGTCCAGCAGGCCTTTCATCAATTCTTTTTTTGATGATCTTTCTTACTGCTTCCATTTTGAGAATCCAGTTGAAGAAACGTTGTAATTTCATCCATTTATATACGGTTGGTTTTACTGCAAAGAATGTTTCGATATTTGGGATACCCGTTGTATGATGTGCAGTACTAACGTCCCCCCAAGGTATACTCATCACAAATAAATTCTTCTTCCCAAAATCAATCCACATGGAATGTTCACCCAAGGGGGCTTTTACGATTTTCCCATTGGTTCTTTTTGCACCACCTTCGCCCAATTTTTCTGCCATGGTGGTAGCAGTACCGTGAGATATTGTGCTGCCAATTGATGCAAAAGCCAGTTTAAGGTCGATGGTATTTGGAAAAGTCTCACTAATTTTTTTTGCAACTGAGTCGGTAGGTACAACATCAAATCCAACCCCAGGCATCAACATACATTCTGTTGATTTTGCAATATCATTGAATGTTTTTACCAGCTCGAAACAAGAAATATCGCCATTGATATCGATATAATGTGTTTTATTTCTAAGACAGGCTTCAACCATTTGTTTGGCCGTTTTGCTAAATGGTCCTGCTGCATGAAGAACCAGCTGATGGCCATTTAAAAGTTGGTCTAATGCTTTTGGATTTTCTAAGTCGGCTATTACATAATCTAGATTGAGTTCTTTTGCAAGAGCACCAATTGAAGATTCGTTTCTTCCCGCAAGTAAAGGACGTAGTCCGTATGTACTAGCTAGCCTGGCAATTAACTGCCCAGTATATCCATTGGCGCCATATAGTACAAAGTGGTTCTCCATATTCAAACTACACTAAAGATAGTATCTTTGTTCAAATGACAGTGGTTATGACCGAATTGGATAAAATAAGGGAGGCGGTTGGCTATTTACGCCTAAAGGTTTCAACTCATTTTAAGGTTGGTGTAGTATTAGGAAGCGGATTGGGTTCTTTTACTGACGGAATAGAGGTAACAGCAGAAATACCATACAAGGAAATACCCTATTTCCCAGTTTCAACTGTAGAAGGACATAGTGGCAAGTTGATTTTTGGAAAATTGGGTAAGGTCGATTTGGTGGTTTTGTCAGGTCGGTTTCATTATTACGAGGGGTATACTCCTGCTGAAGTGGTGTTTCCAATTCGGGTTTTGAAGTTGTTGGGTGTCTCCCAGCTATTTTTGTCCAATGCTGCGGGTGGGGTGCATCCTGACTTTAAAGTAGGAGACCTGATGATCATAAGAGACCATATTAGTTTTGCAATTCAGAACCCGTTGTTGGGTAAGAATATGGATGAGTTTGGACCGAGGTTTCCAGATATGAGTGAGCCCTATGCGAAGAGGTTGATTGATCGTGCCCATGCCATAGGTAAGGAATTGGATATTGATCTTAAGCAGGGCGTTTATTTTGGTGTAACTGGTCCAACTTTTGAGACAAGATCAGAATACAAAATGATCAAGTTTGTAGGGGCTGATGCAGTGGGAATGAGTACGGTACAAGAAGTAATTGTTGCTGTTCATTGTGGTATGGAGGTTTTTGCTATGAGTGTGATTACTGATTTAGGAATCCGAGATGAAGAGAATGAAATTACACACCAGGATGTATTAGATGCTGCAAATGAGGCTGCTCCAAAACTCACCGCGGTGTTTAAAAAAATGATTGAAAATTTATAAGAAAGGTTTAGGTAGAAGTTTGTAGACAATATGAAGTGTACATTGATTAGTAAGTTTAATTTCTTTTTTAGTCGTCACAGTCTATACATCACTGGATTACTTCTGCTATTCATTTTTTCTTTTTCAGTTAATGTTCAATCGCAAGGAAGGGGAGGTGTGGGTAGAAGCACTCAGGGCACTGGTTCAAGGGTTGGTGGTTCTGCTGGAGGAGGAGGTGGTTCCGATTCATTGTCATTTGAAAAACGCAAATTCGCTGATGATTCAGTAGATGTTCGGTTTAAGTATTTGGATACCGCTAGGTACAGCTATTTTGATTCTTCTATCTCAGATTTTTACAGAAGAATTCCGATGAAACCAGAGTTTATACAGATTGGTCATAACGGAAATGCAATTCGCCCCTTGCTTTTTTCACCCTTAAGGTCACCTGGCTGGGATATGGGTTTTCATGCCCTAGATCCCTATGCATTTACAATAGCTGATACGAGGTTTATGAATACCACTAAACCTTATACAGAGTTGGGCTATTTAGTAGGTAGTAAGTCAGAGCAACAAATCAGTATTTTACATACCCAAAATATTTCACCCGATTGGAATTTTGTTTTACAGTATAGATTGGTAAATGCGCCTGGTACATTTAATTCGCAGAATACGAACCACAATAATTTTAGGTTCAACTCTGATTTCACATCAAAAAATCAGCGTTACCATGCATACCTGATTTTAATGTCTAATGCACTTCAGAGTTCTGAAAATGGGGGTATTGTAGATGAATCTTTTTTAGTCAATCCCAATCCGGCTTATGAAGACCGGTTTAACATACCCACCAATCTAGCCGCCACCACATTTTCTTCTCGAAATTTTTTCAATGTAAAACTGAGTACGGGTAACCGTTATGTAGATAAACATTTTTTATTCAGACATCAATATGATTTTGGGAAGACAGACTCTATTGTGAACGACAGTTCGGTTGTAAAATATTTCTTGCCCAAACTCAGATTTGAAAACACATGGCAGCTTAGCAGTTATAATTACAATTATCTTGATGTGCAGGCCTCGGGAGCTAAAGATTTTTACAAAGAAAATTATCAGCTGGATGTACTATCAGATACACTGAACTATCAAACAAATTTAAATTTATTGAAAGGGAATTTTTCTTTTGTTCAATTTCCAGATTCAAAAAATCCTTTGCAATTTATTAAAGCCGGTGCATCTTTGTTGGTCTATGCCCCGGGTTCATTTTCGGGCGCTGGTAGATTTGGAAATGCCATTGCACATGGAGAATACAGAAACAGAACCCGAAATAAAAAATGGGATATGCTTTTGTATGGGGAATTCTTTTTTTTAGGTCGTG
>JBFYPP010000033.1:0-13638 GCA_041303255.1 Chitinophagia bacterium
TGGCTACACGCTGACATTGTCCGCCTGATAGTTCATTGGGTCTATGATGACTCCTATCGGTTAAGTCCACTTTCCTTAACACCTCATGTGCCATTTCTAATCTTATTTTCTTGGAAATACCGGCATAGACTAAGGGTAATGCAACGTTTTCCAAAGCAGTGAGTCGCGGTAACAAATTGAACTGCTGAAATACAAACCCAATTTCTTTGTTGCGAATATCTGCAAGGTCGTTGTCTAGCATGGTACTCACATCATGGCCATTTAGAATGTACTTTCCTGAAGTTGGGGAATCAAGACATCCCAAGATATTCATTAGGGTACTTTTTCCAGAACCTGAAGGTCCCATTAATGCCACATAATCATTACGCAGGATATCCAATGAAACATCCTTTAGGACTTGCAATTCCTGCTTGCCCATGTAATAACTTTTTTTGATTTCTTCAAGATGAATAACGGAACTGGACATGTAATTATTTTTTTATCACTTTTGGTACAGCAAAAAAATCACCCACTTTAAGAGGTGCATTTTCAAAGGCCAATGTTGAATCGATCGAACCTTTTACTTCATCTTCTCTGAGTCGATTTCCTGATGTACCAATATGGGTTAGGGGTGCGATGCCATTTGTATCTACCTCGTTGAGTTTCTCAACAAATTCAATCATTTGCGATAGGTCTTTTTGCATTTCTTCCAGTTCATTGGAAGAGAAGGACAATCTGGCCAATTGCGCAATTTTTAGTGTGGTTTCTTTGTTGAGCTCCATCTGGGTTGTCTAATCAGCAAAAATAAACATTATCGGCCCAATACTGCTATTTTATTGATGAGTGGAAATAGGAATGCCATCCGACTATTTTGGGGTTATCTACATTTATTATCTTTGCACCATGATCAACGGGAAAGCAATCGTTATGAGTGGCATCAGGCCGACAGGCTTTTTGCATTTGGGTAACTATTTTGGGGCCATACAGAATTATGTGAAACTCCAGGAATCCTATACCTGCTATTTTATGGTGGCGGATCTTCATGCCCTAACTACCCATCCAGATACCAAAGCGCTCAAGGATAATGTACACCGGGTGTTGGCAGAAAATATCGCTTGTGGAATTGACCCCGAGAAAGCGGCACTTTATTGTCAAAGTCATGTTAGAGAAACGGCGGAACTTTATTTGTATTTGAATATGTTGGCCTACTTGGGTGAGCTAGAGAAAACAACCACTTTCAAAGACAAGGCCAGGTTGCAGCCAGACAATATCAATGCTGGTTTGTTAACCTACCCTGTTTTACAAGCAGCGGATATCATTCTTCATAGGGCTACATGGGTGCCTGTGGGAAAGGACCAGGAGCAGCACTTAGAAATGGCCAGGAATTATGTAAAAAGATTTAACCACAGGTACGGCGAAATCTTTCCCGAACCAATGGCTTATAATTTTGGTGAAGACTTGGTAAAAGTGCCAAGTTTAGATGGTGCAGGAAAAATGAGTAAAAGTGAAAATCAGCTGGCAACGCTTTATTTGGCGGATACGGATGAGATGATTGCCAAAAAAGTAATGAAAGCCAAGACGGATGCTGGTCCCACATCGTCAGGTATGCCCAAGCCTGATTATATTGAAAATATTTTCCAACTGATGAAATTGGTCTGTGACCAAAATGCAATTGATCATTTTGAGGAAGCGTATCAAAATTGCAATATCCGTTACGGAGATCTGAAAAAGCAGTTGGCAGAAGATATGGTCAAATTTATTTCCCCCATCAGAGAAAAAGCAGAGTCTATTCGAAACGACAAAAAATACCTTGCTGAAGTCATGGAAATGGGAGCCGTAAAAGCCAATGCAAGTGCTGCGGAAACGATGAGTTTGGTTAGAACAGCCATGGGGCTGAATTACTAGCTGTTTTTATTCTTCATACCCAAAAAAAATAGGGTTGAATGGATTTAATCTCAAAATGAAATTGTACTTTGTCTGGCTATCCAAATAAGGACAAGAATTAGAAATATATGGCAAAGGCAAAAAAACCAAAACACATCGCAATTGCAGGCAATATTGGTGCCGGTAAAACTACCCTCACCGAAATGTTGAGTAAACATTACAAGTGGATTCCGCAATTTGAAGACGTTGATCAAAATCCATATTTATTTGATTTTTATGATGACATGCCCAGGTGGAGCTTCAATCTTCAGATTTACTTTCTAAACAGCAGACTAAATCAATTATTGGAAATTAGTAGAGGTACTGAAACCATCATCCAAGACCGAACCATCTTTGAAGATGCGTATATTTTCGCGCCCAATCTCCATGAAATGGGCTTAATGAGCAAGCGTGATTTCGATAACTATTTTGATTTTTTCCAGAACCTTCGTCAAATGGTAAAGCCACCAGATTTGATGATCTATCTTCAAGCTTCAGTCCCTACCTTGGTAGGCCAAATTCAAAAAAGAGGAAGGGAGTATGAAGAAAATATTCGTTTAGACTACCTCAAGCGGCTGAATGACTATTACAACAAATGGATAGCGGGTTATAAAGAAGGGCCTTTGCTTATTATCAATGTAGACAACATGAAGTTTGCAGAAAACGAAGAACACTTGGGTGAAATTATTGCCAAGGTTGATGCTGAACTTTACGGCTTGTTTTAATACCTAATCAATAAATACTTCTAAATCATCACCTCCGGTGTAGTTGTTTATCTGATTTGAAAGCTCAAGTAGTTTCCAAACAGCAGACCTACCTGCAGTGCCAAGGTTCAATGAAAAATCATTTACATAAAGGTCAATGTGATTTCTCATAATTTCTTCACTCATTTCTTGTGCATTTGTCGTTACAAAATCGGGCAACACCTCATGATGTGCAAATGCGTATGCTAGACTATTGTAAATGATGCGGTTGATCTTTTGCAACAACGAAAGGTCATAATTTCTTCGCGCAACTATACCGCCCAATGGTATTGGATGTCCTGTGTTTTTTTCCCAAACTTCTCCAAGATCGGCCAGTTTATTCAACCCTTTTTCTTGGTAGGTAAACCTGTTTTCATGTATAATTACTCCTGCATCTACTTTGTCTTGCAACACAGCCTCTTCAATTTCATGAAAGGGGATAAATGATTTATTTTTTACTTCTGGATAAGCCAGCGAAAATAAAAGATGGGCGGTAGTATGAATGCCGGGCAATGCAACTACCATAGTGGATAAATCTAGATTCGATGATGCATCAAACTTTTTTGAAATAAAAACTGGTCCAACTCCTCTGCCAAGTGCTCCACCCGCATTCAATACACGGTACTGAGGCAATAAGGGGGGTAAAGCACCGTAGCTGATTTTGCTAATATCTAAGCTGCCTGATTTGGCTAATCTATTTAAAGTTTCAACATCTTCCAGCTGGTAGGTGAAAGTTAAACCCTCGGTATCAATTTTACCATTGAGCATGGCATCAAAAATGAAAGTATCATTTGGACAAGGAGATAGACCTAGAGTTAGGTTCATTTGGAAAGCATTAATTTTTTTATCAATTGATTACATGCATCAGAATAAGAAAGAATGGCTTCTTTGATTTTCCAATTATTTTTGTCCCTGTCACCTACATAGTTTGATATTCCCCTAAGCTGGATAAATGAAATGGATTTCATGATGGCAACATAATGAAATGCGCCACCTTCCATAGATTCAATTTCCGCACCATATTTCTCATTGTATAATTTGATTTTAGTTGTAGAAGTCGAAATTTCGTTGTTGGTGATGGCTATTGCTTTTTTCAATCCAGTCAGTTCTAGCAAGGGGGTATCTTGGTTAATCAATGCACTGTTGGTAAATGGCTTTGTGTTGCCATCTATTAACCCCATTTCGAATACAGTTTTGTAATGGTTGTTTTCAAAGACACCCATTTCATGGAGAAGTTCTTTTTCAACAGCTACGGTATTTCCTAATTCTAATTGTTTGTCAAAGCTTCCTGCGATTCCAACTTGAATAACAAAGTCAAATTTTTCTTTATGCAGTATTTCTGAAAGGTTGAATACAGTTGAAACTGCACCTACACCCGTAACGCAATAAATCATTTCAAGCTCATCAGCGAGGATGGTTTTATTTTTAATCACTTCTAATTCCATGGCAGTTGCCGCCGTAATAAGCACCTTCATTTGACAAATTTCAGCATTTCATTCGAATAGTTCTTGATTTCAATTCAAATGAATAATTGGTCTTTTCCCTTTGATCCTTAACTTTGCTTCCCAAATATGCCAATTTTTCACATTACCAGGAAAGAGCATTTTAACGCTGCCCATAAACTTTTCAATCCAAAATGGACAAAGGAAAGAAATGAGGAGGTTTATGGAAAATGTGCAAATGAAAATTGGCATGGGCACAATTTCGAGATTTTTGTAACAGTTAAAGGGGAGCCTAACCCCGATACGGGATTCGTTATTGATGCAAAACTGCTCAGTAGGATCATTAAAGAACATGTAATTGAAGTACTAGATCATAAAAACCTCAACTTGGATGTCCCTTTCATGCACGGTAAACTCTGTTCTATAGAAAATCTCACTTACGAGATTTGGAATCAGTTGGCCCCATTGATGCCCACTGGGGTAATTTTACATTGTATCCGTTTGGTAGAAACTCCCCGTATTTTTGTAGAGTATTTTGGCGAATAGCGCCGGGTTAGTCGAACGATTTCGTTTTATTGTTGTTTTATTGGTCAATTCAAGTTATTTATATGGGTGAAAAGGTAGCGGTATTTAGACAGGAACACTTTAATGCAGCCCATCGTTTGCACAACCAAGCATGGACTGCCGAAAAGAATGCTCAGGTTTTTGGGAAGTGCAACTTACCCAACTACCACGGCCACAATTATGAGTTAATTGTAAAGGTTATTGGTGAAGTAGATCCAGAAACGGGATATGTAATGGACATGAAAGTGCTGTCAGATCTAATAGCAGAAAATGTGTTAGAGCGATTTGACCACAAGAACCTAAATGAAGACGTGCCAGAGTTTAAAACTTTAAATCCCTCAGCTGAGAACATCTCAATTGTCATATTTAATATTTTAAGGCCATTGATAGACCAAACTTTATCGCTTCAGATACGTTTATATGAAACACCACGAAATTTCGTGGAATATCCAACACATATTTAACCTAACAACAATGGCGTATACAAAAACAGAGCAATTCGACGATCAAATCACCTCAGGGTTAATTGAAAGTTATAGAAATAGTATTTCCTTGTTGGGAGAAGATCCCAATAGGGAGGGTCTTCAAAAGACACCCGAGCGCGTTGCCAAATCGATGCAATTCCTAACCCAAGGCTATCAAATTGACCCCAAGGCCATTTTAAATTCTGCTAAATTCCATGAGGATGTTAGCGAAATGATTATTGTAAAGGACATTGAGCTTTACAGTTTGTGTGAGCACCACATGTTGCCTTTTTTTGGCAAAGCACACGTTGCATACATTCCAAATGGTTGGATTACTGGCCTAAGTAAGATTGCCCGCGTGGTAGATACCTACAGCAGGCGTTTACAGGTGCAAGAGCGACTGACCTCTCAGATCCTAAATGCAGTGAAAGAGACTTTAAATCCGCTGGGTGTTGCCGTTGTAATTGAAGCATCACACTTGTGCATGATGATGCGTGGTGTCCAAAAACAGAATTCAGTCACTACTACATCTGCCTTTTGGGGAGAATTTGAAAAGAACGAATCTAGAAGCGAATTTATTCGTTTAATTGGATCCAAATTGCATTAATTATTTGATTTGTAATATTGTTTAAGCCCGACTTTTGTCGGGCTTTTCTTTTACATTTGCACTCTCAAAGTACTCTATGTTTAAAGCTTATGTTTTTCCGGGACAAGGTTCCCAATTTCCAGGTATGGGAAAGTCCCATTACGAGGGTAATGCGTTTGCCAGAAGATTTTTTGACCAAGCCAATGAGGTACTTGGATTCAAATTATCTGAAATCATGTTTAACGGATCAGAGGAAGACTTGAAGCAAACGAATGTTACACAACCTGCTATTTTCTTGCATTCTTTTGTGGCCTATAAAATGATTGATGGTGCAACCCCTCACATGGTTGCAGGCCACTCTCTTGGTGAATTTACTGCACTGGTTGTTAATGGTACACTGCCTTTTGAGGAAGCACTAAAATTGGTCAGCATCAGAGCAATGGCAATGCAAAAAGCTTGCGAATTAAACCCATCTGCAATGGCTGCCGTTTTGGCTTTGCCTGATGAAGAGGCGGAAAGAATTTGTAAAGAAATTACCACTGAAACAGGCGAGGTAGTAGTTCCTGCCAATTTTAACTGTCCTGGTCAGCTTGTAATCAGTGGCTCTAATGCTGGCATCGATATTGCTTGTGAAAGAATGAAATTAGCTGGTGCTAAGCGGGCAATTAAATTACCAGTTGGGGGTGCTTTTCACTCTCCATTAATGGAACCGGCAAAAGAGCAATTGGCCAAAGCCATCATGTCTACAGACTTCCATCGTCCTTTCTGTCCTGTATATCAAAATGTTGTTGCCAAGGCAGTTAAAGACCCAGAAGAAATTAAACAAAACTTGATTGAACAACTTACCGCACCTGTAAAATGGACGCAGTCCATTGAGGCTATGATACATGATGGCGCAACAAGTTTTATTGAGGTTGGTCCGGGTAAGGTACTGCAAGGGTTGATTAATAAAATCAACAAGAACATCACAGTTGAGTCTATCAATTAAAATTGCTAGGCCTGTGCTTGCGGTCCGCCAAACTGAAAAGGAATTTGCACTTCTTCAAAATCTTTGATTACCCCATTTATATCTTCAAACTTGTTGATATTGTCTGCCAGTGCATTCAATAAACGTTTTGCGTGTTGGGGGGTTAAAATGATCCTTGACTTTACCTTGCTTTTGGGTGTTCCAGGCATCACACTTACAAAATCGACAACAAATTCTGCATGGCTATGGGTAATGATTGCAAGATTGGCATATTGACCTTCTGCAACTTCTTCTGAGATTTCAATGTTGATTTGGTTCTGCTGTTCACTCATGGTTGTCAATTTAATGCTCAAATATACATCTTCGGTTTTATTTGCTAATTGCCAAATTCCCATATTATTTGGAATCGCCATTCTTTGTTTTGAATACTGTTTTTCGAGAGTGCTGCAAGATCATTTTTGGGTCTTTTTTGCTCCCCAATTATTTTCAATTGAAGCTTTACTGTTTTTTTGTAAGCGTACTGTGCAAGTAAGTAAGTTCTTCCTCCTTGATCAAAATGTGCTGGAATGGCATAGTAGGAAAGCAAATCCCTTTCGTAAGCATAAATTCTGGCGCTATACGTATCCGTTGTATAAAAGGTATAGCGCAAACTGATGGTCAGTGGTTCTGTTTGTGGTTTAATGATCAGTTCTAAATAGCTTAATTGTCCCGTTGCTGGCATTTCGTTTTCTTGAAGCACTTTCACTACTTCATTTCTGCATCGAAAGTTAATTCCCTCCCATGGGGTAAATGAAAAATGCATTCTCCAGCGTTGCACGGTTGTGTTTCCAATTTTATTGGTGCGGTTGTCATCAGCACCTTGATTTCCGGTTCTTTTTTCAATTTGAAAGCGGGTATAAAATTCGGTTTTCTTATTTGGTTTCCAATTGTATTGAAGTGAATAGAGACTTCCTATTTCGTTTCTATCTGAAGTAAATGTTGGCCAGTGATTTTGGTAGATATCAGCAAACCCCTCAAGACTGTGTTTGGGTTGTGGATGGAGATTGAAGCTAAATAGCAATCCAGTTTCATTGCCGGCCTCTGAGTTTCTGGAAATACAATTTGATTCAAGTGCTCGGTATTGGGCATCCATGTTTCGGTAAATAAGTGATACGTCTAACTTTGGATCTAAGCTTTTTAATAGTCCCAGATTCATTGCATAATCGGTATTTTTATCAATGGAAAATTCGCCAAACAGAAATCCCATTTTTGTGGTAAACCCTGCGTCTATACTCGCATTTCTCCAGTCATTACCTTCTATGGAATAGCGATTATAAGGTAATTTCCTTTTTTGTATCGGCGAAGAGAAATGGGTTTGAATAAAGTTGAATCCAATGGATCCTTTGTTGAAATGAAATTTTAGTCTTCCTCCATAACTTGTTTTTGTAACGGCATCCTTATCCTGTAATTCTGATTCGGATCTGTGTAAGCCTGATAAGAGGAAAGAACTTATCCAGTTTGTTTTTGCTAATGTATCTGTCACCAAATTGGCATCAATTTTTACTCGGCTTAAAAAAATTCCAAATTCGGTATTTCTTTTTTTAAAATTGATTGCGAGTCCGCGTTGAAAACGATTTTCATCAGTCCCTGTATGGGCTTGTATAAAGTTCCCTTGCCTGTATCCACTGAGTATGTTACTGCTTCTGCCAAAAGCATAACCCTGCCAATGCGCCAATCCTTGTCCCATATTGATATTGTAATCTCCAACGATAAAATCCTTGATGATGCCTCTGTTTCTAAATAGCGCATATATCCCTATATGGTCGAAAATATTTTTTTCTCCGGCATCTTTTTCAATCATTAGGCCCAGCTGAAAAAGATCTCTGAATTTGAATTTGTAATTCAGCATTTGTTTGTTCCTAATTATCCAAGAATCCTTGTTTGAGAATCCATTTCTGTTGTTTCCTGTCCGGTACAGCAGCGTGTGCGCACCTTCTTTTATTCGTTGTTTCCAGCCTGGTTGTAAATTCATTTCCTTGTTAAAATAAAAATAGGGAATTATTTTTTTTATCGTGTTGAGGTTCCATGATGGAATTACTTGTAGTTCCATCATGCTAAGAAATTGACCAAATAATTTTCTGTGTTGCATGAAATCATTGATTTGTTCCGGCGTCAACATCATTAAGCTCGAAAGGGTTTCCAACGAGACGGTATTGATGTTATAGGTGTTGCGTTGAAGGTTGCTGTTCACTTCTGTGGGGTCACGCAATTGTAAATCATCTGTTGTTACGAGCTGTTCAATTTCTTGTTCGTGTTCTTCCTGTGCAATTGCTGTTTTGCAAAATAGCAGCAGACAAACAAATAGGCTATTTCTCAACATCAAAGAATAAATTAAAGTGGAGTAAAATAGAATAGCCCAATTGGGGATGTTGTGCAATGGCTACCGCTGTTGTGGTTCTTTTATTTTTTGTTTGTCCGCCTAAATAAAAATGTCCACTGCTGTTGGTTCCTCCAAAGAAGCCAATCTTGTGGAAAGGCGTCCAAATAAGCGTAGAACTAATTTGTGTTTGTTGTTTTTTTTGCAGTTCAAGTTGAATGAAAACCAGGTCGCTTAATCTATACCCAATGCCCATGGTTAGTCCCTCTACCTTTTTTGCAATTGACCTATTTTCTTGGAGAAGTTGTTGCCCATGGGTATAATGAATGCCAATGGTTGTTTTCTCGTTGATGCAATGTGCTATTCCCGCAGTAGCTGCTACTTCAAATTCGGGTTTGTCACCTTGTAATTGAAATTGTTCAATTCCCATTCCAATACCTATAGTGGTATTGGAATTGAGTAATCGTCCAAAACTTAGATTTCCTGCATAGTGTTTGTGAATTTGTCCACCTTGAATTTGTCCATTAATCAAGATGTAGCCATTTGCTAGGGGCTGTCCGTAGGCTACTCTCATCGCACTCAGTTCTTTGAGACCGAACTTGTTTTCTAGAATAATCCCCAATTGTTGCACTTTTCTGAATCCCAACAAAGCTGGCAATTCGGCATTTGCTAATGCTGTGCTATTCATTTTTTGATATGCACCCATACCAATTGGAACCACATCCGCTCTGCTTTTTCCCTGCCCTTTACTTCCCAAAGGGAACAACAACAACACACAAATCCATTTCCTCATGCATTAAAATTGCATTAGCGCAGTGTTTTTGCCATGTGGAAAACAACTTATTTGGGTGTCATTTTCCTCGACTGTACCTTTGCTCCATGAAATTATTGGATGGCAAACTGGTATCGCAAGCGGTAAAAGATAAATTGAAAGTACAAACTGCTGAACGTGCAGCCCAAGGTAAAAAAACTCCCCACTTGGCGGCTATTTTGATTGGCAACAATGGAGCCAGTGAAACCTATGTTGGATCGAAGGTGAAATCCTGTGCCGAAGTTGGATTTAAATCAACCTTGATCAGATTAGAGGAAACAGTATCAGAAGAGGATTTGTTGTTCAAGTTGCAGGAGTTAAATGAAGATTTTGATGTGGATGGTATTTTGGTCCAATTGCCTTTACCTAAACACATTGGAGAACAAAAAATAATTGAAACCATCTTGCCTTCTAAAGATGTAGATGGGTTTCACCCTGAAAGTGTTGGAAGAATGGTGCAAGGCTTACCTGCCTTTTACCCTGCTACGCCTTATGGTATTTTATTGTTGTTGGAACATTACCAAATTGAAACCAAAGGAAAGCATACCGTAGTTATTGGGAGAAGTAATATTGTAGGTAGACCTATTAGTATCATGCTGAGTAAAAATGAGTATCCGGGAAATTGTACTGTTACAGTCTGTCATTCGCATACGCCCAATTTGAAAGAGATTTGTTTGCAAGCAGATATCCTAATAGCAGCATTAGGCCGACCAGAATTTCTTACAGCAGATATGGTAAAAGAAGGGGCCGTAATTGTGGATGTGGGCATTACGCGAGTAGCTGACAGTAGCAAAAAGTCTGGCTTCGCCATCAAGGGAGATGTTGCCTTTGATGAAGTTTCAACCAAGTGCAGTTACATTACACCCGTTCCCGGAGGAGTTGGTCCCATGACCATTGCTGCTCTAATGATGAATACCTTTAAGGCCTGTGCCGCAAAAGACAATTAAATGGATAAGATGCAATCTGCTGCCCTTCCTTTGATGGAACATTTTTGTACCCTGCAAGGAGAAGGTCGTTATACTGGCCATGCTACCTATTTTCTTCGCCTCGGCGGATGTGATGTAGGTTGTGTTTGGTGTGATGTAAAAGAAAGCTGGGATGCCAATAAACATCCTATGGTCACTGTCAATGACATGGTAGATTGGGTAGTGGCTTCTGGTGTTAGAATCGCTGTAATCACAGGAGGGGAACCACTTATGCATGATTTAACAATGCTCACCGCTGCATTAAGGGATAAAGGAATTCGAACACATGTTGAAACATCAGGTGCACATCCTCTTTCTGGAGTATGGGATTGGATTTGTTTGTCTCCAAAAAAATTTAAAGCCCCACTCGCTGCCCTGATTGCATCCGCAAATGAACTGAAAGTAGTACTGTATAATAAAACTGATTTTGATTGGGCTGAAAAATATGCCGGTCTAGTAAGTGACAACTGCCTTTTGTATCTACAACCCGAATGGAGTCGTTCATCACAAATCAACCCAGAGATCATTTCCTATATCAAGCATCATCCAAAATGGATATTGTCACTTCAGACCCACAAATACATAGACATTCCATGAAAACCAAAATTGTATCCATCCTGTTTTTCTTTTTTCTTCTTTTTGGAGAAGCCACAAAAGCACAGGTCTACGATGCAACCAAGGTTTCAAAAAAAGCAAAAAAAAATTATGAGCAGGCTATGCTAAAAGTGGATGAGGGTGATTATCCTTCAGCCTTGGTATTGCTCAACCAAGCAATTGATAGAAATCCTGCTTACTTGGATGCAGTTCTTTCAAAAGCCGGAATTTTATCTGAACTCAAGCGTTACGATGAGTCTGCTTTAGCCTACGAAAAAGCATTTGTAATTGATCTCGATCAATCACGTGAATATTTGTTTACGTACGCTATTGCCCTTGCTGGTAATGGTGATTTTAAAAAAGCACTTCAGGCCTTGGATCGATTTATAATTTTACCTAATCTTTCAGCATCCAGTATTCAAGCAGCAAAATATCGTAAAAAAAGTTTTGAGTTTGCAGTGGATAAAATAAAAGCAGAAGGATTATCAGTTCCTGCTTTAATAGAAAATGCTGGAGATGCCATCAATACTTCATCTTCTGAATATTATCCAACCATGACCATCAATGGAAAACAGTTGATCGTTACAAGAAGGACAAGGGGCGGTGCTGATGAAGATTTTTTTTCAACAGATTTGAACGAAGGAAAATGGACCAATGCAATACCGCTTTCAGGCAAGATTAACACTACATACAAAGAAGGGGGTCAACAGATTTCAGCGGATGGAAAATGGATGGTTTTCACAGCAAAAGATTATCCTGAAGGATATGGGAGTTTTGATATTTATATTTCTTATCAAACGCCAAATGGGTGGAGTGAGCGAAAAAATTTAGGAGAGGAAATAAATTCAGCCTATTGGGAATCAGCACCTTGTTTGTCGGCCGACAAAAATCAACTCTATTTTGCATCAGACAGGCCTGGTGGTTATGGCGGTACAGATCTTTATGTAGCTACAAAAATGGCAAACGGTAAATGGTCTGCTCCAAGAAATCTGGGTGCTGTAATTAATACCGTAGGCGACGAAAGTTGTCCGTTTATTCATGCTGACAATGAAACCTTGTATTTTAATTCCAATGGACATCCTGGAATCGGCGGCACCGATTTATTCTATTCCAAAAAATCAGCGAATGGATTTTTGAGTCCACAGAACCTAGGCTATCCAATCAATACAATCAACAATGAAGGTAGTTTGTATGTAACCGCAGACGGCGCTACAGGTTATTTCGCAAGTGACCGAAGTGATTCGAAAGGGGGCTTAGATATTTACGTTATTAAATTGAATGAGATTAATAAGGCAAATACCACTTCATGGGTTGAAGGTAGAATATACGATAGTTTGAATGGCAAGGGTTTAATGGCTGTTGTTGAAGTGATCGACCTAGACAGTAAGCTTGTTGTTTCTGAAGTAGATGCCGATGAACAAGGAAACTATCTCTCTGTTCTTCCACTAGGAAAGAATTACGCATTCAATGTAAGTAAAAAGGGATACTTGTTTTATTCTGGACGATTTGAAATGAAAGAGGCCTCGGGTCAAACACAATTTAGAAATGATATACCCTTACAACCGCTTCAAAAAGGCACCAGCATGGTATTGCGGAACATTCAATTTGAAACGGGTAAATACGATTTACTAACATCATCATTTATAGAGATAGAAAAAATAGTAAGGGTATTGTCGGATAATCCACAAATGAGGGTACAGATTATTGGACATACGGATTCAATTGGAAAAGAGAAAGACAACCTCAGTTTGTCTTTACAACGGGCAAAGGTGGTTGTAGACTATCTGGTAAGTAGAGGGGTGCAACCAGACCGGCTAAAAGCAGAGGGACTGGGAGATCAGCAACCTATAAGCGATAACTCGACAGAGCAAGGCCGTGCCTTAAACAGAAGGACTGAATTGGTAATTATTTCGAACGAGTAAGCGCAAACCCTCATTTTTGTTCGTTTTTATTCTCCTCTTGTGTCGATATAAGCACCCGATCATTCGATCTCAATCTAAATACATTGCGTTCAATTTTAAGCAATGGAAGAAGATGTGTTTTTTCATTTGTCTCTTACCAAAGTTCCCCACATAGGGCAAGTGCATATTGGCGTCTTACTTTCCCATTTTGGCAACCCATCCGAAGTGTTTAAAGCAAGCCGTAAAACTTTAGAGCAAATACCAGGTATTGGTGAAGTAAGGGCTACAGAAATAAAAAGGTTTAAAGATTACAAACGCATCGAATCAGAATTGTCCTTTACCG